>JAQWBM010000074.1 GCA_028706405.1 Eubacteriales bacterium | reverse complement strand
TTTGAAAAGAAGTTGTCTGAACTCGGAATCCGGCATAAGAAGATCCGACCTTTTACCCCCCGCCATAACGGCAAGGTAGAACGCTCCCACAGGAAAGATAATGAATATTTTTATGCAGTGAAAAAGTCCTACTCATTTAATGATTTCAAGCATCAGCTATACATACACAATTGGAAGTACAACCGTTTTCCTATGAGACCTCTGGGTTGGAAATCTCCTAAGCAGACTCTCATAGATTTTTTAAGGACGGTGTAACATATGTTTGACAAACCTACAATACTAAATGCCGTTCAAGGTAGGTTAAGGCATCTACCGTTCGGATTTCCGCAGTTGTCCTATGATGTAATAGACCACATCTCCGTGATAACCCAATGAAGTCAACCGTCTTCCTATTTTTGCCAAGGTTTTTTCATCGATTATCTTCTCTTCGCCAGAGCCGCAGTTTGATACAATGCCTCGTTCCAATAATTTATTTGCTTCGCTTAGAGCGGCTTTCTTTTCCGTCTCATTGTCAAAATACCTTTCGAGAGTCAGCTGTATCAAATCCTCTTCAATCCCTTTTTCCTTAAGTTCAAGCCGTATTCTGACGGGACCGCGCCCCTTCTTCATGGCATATTTAAAATAATCCTCACAATATCTCACATTATCAACATAATTAAGCTCCTTAAGGTATTCCAGTTCCTCATCGACTTCATCCTGTAAAAATCCTTTTGAAATCAGATAAGATACCACCTCGTAATCACTACGATCCCTATTCGCTAAATAACCTAAGGCTATTTCATGACATTCTTTCTTTGTAATAGTTTGTGCCTTCATCACTAACCATCTTTCTGTTTTTCAGAGGTAACGCTAAGTCCGATAACACCTATAATAATCAATATAGTGCAGATTATATGGTAAATCTCTAATGGTTCTCCCAGGACAGCAACTCCTGCCACAATGGTTATGGCGGTAGCAAGATTACCGAAAATAGTTCCCTTCACCGCTTGTAAATGAGCCAGCATATAGGCATTTATCATTGAAGATATCAAGGTTGACAGTATACCAAGGTATGCAATCGCTATTACAAAACTAATATGTGTCATCGGTTCAAAATAATTCCCCAGGGTTCCGTTATTCAGGCCAATTATAACCGCGGCAAGATTGAATATAATAAAGCCGCCTCCTGTAATAAACAGTGTTATCTCAAACGGAGTATAGCTTCCCCTTACATATCGCATCATAATGCTGCTAAATGCAGCGCCCAAGCTTGAAATAAATAATATTATAAGCCCTATAAAATTCACCGTGATATCTGTAGCTCCAAGAATGAACATTGTGATGACTGCAATAACCGACATGAATATAAACACATTCTGCTTCCAGTTTGTATGTTCTTTGAGGAAAAAACCAGCCAGGATTTTTACAAGGATAGGTACCATTGCAAAAACAATTCCGCTTTCAATTGAGGTGGCAAAAACAAGTCCGATGGTTTGCAAAACAATAAAGCTTATATAAAATCCGGCTGTAATTATTAGCTTGCCTTTTTTCTTGCCTATTAAATTTACTTTTATGAACCCTGCGAATATCGGTATCAGGGATCCCAGAAACGCGAAATTATAACGATATACTAATGTTTCCAAGGGAGTAGCTACAGCAAGGCAAGTCTTGATTCCTAAAAAAGAGAAACCAATAATCAAAGAAAAAATTACTGCGCTCCCATAAACCTTAAGCTTGCTTTCTTCATTTACTTTAACGGTTTCAAATTCAGTCGTTTCGTTTTCTATTTCTTTCTTCATTATCATGCCTTTCTATAAGAGTAGAAATCTGCAAACTAAGTGATAAATTTTTCTTGCATCCGTGCGTTTCAATGAGGCAAGGACATGGAGATATCTTTGCCTCGTTATAACGAAATAATTTCTTTGATAGGATTGCCGCTGCTGTTGCAATAAGCTGCTTCTATATCTTCTTCAATAAAGCACCCTTCCATACGGCAAAACGGTGATCCCCGTTCAGTTCCTTTTTTTATTGGTACGATAACCGGAGACAATTGCATATCTCTTATAACGGAAAAACTGTCAAGTCCCTTTGCCAGCCCAAAACCCAAAAACTTGACATAAGCTTCCTTCCGCACCCAAACTTTAAAAAATCCATTAAGACCAGTGTTAAGGATATATTGATATTCCGTCTCCGTAAAATAGCGCTTTGCAATCTTAAGATGATTCACTTTTTCACGATACTTCTCAAGATCAAATCCCACAGGTTCATCCGCTATCATGCAGCCCCACCAAGTCCCGGAATGGCTCACAGAATAATGGATAGGCTGTCTATTCACAGGGCCGCTCTCTTCCGCACAAGGAAACATTGGATAGGGTTTACCTTTTCTGTCCCTTAGAATCCTCAGGGCTTTTAATTCTTCTTCTGAAATCATAAGATGTTTTTTTGCGGAGTAATCCCGCAAGATTTTTTTAACCATATTATCGCTGAAATCAGATCGGTTTTCTCTGAATGGCTTATTTCCCGGCAGCCAATCATCTTTCGGTCTTTGAGCCCCGGCAGCGCCGCTTGATTCATGCTTATGCAGATAAAGGTACATATCCTGTCTCCTAAATACGGCAAGGATGCAAGATTTCCGTCACGCTTCTTCTCCCTGTCACATCTTCCATAGCACCGCGCTGCGGGTGTTCTTTAAGGAAACCATCCGAGTCCGAAAATTTTAAAAGCGAGCGGTTTCCAAAAGAATATCCCTGCCGGAGCTTAATATGATTAATTATACACTCACCATGGATATTTTAACAGAGTATTTTCCCGAATATTGCTTATTCGATGATCCTTCCCGTCCTGACAGAATTCATCACTGCAAGGATCGCAACACCTACATCCGCAAACACAGCTCCCCACATGGTCGCATATCCCAAAGCGCCCAGCAGTAAAATGACTCCTTTGACTGAAAGGGCTCCAATGATATTCTGCCATACGATTCTTCTTGTCTTACCGGCAATCTGAATTGCAGTGATCACCTTGGAAGGTTCATCGTTCATGAGCACTATATCAGCAGCTTCAATTGCCGCATCGGAACCCACACCGCCCATGGCAATTCCGATATCCGCTCTTGCAAGTACCGGTGCATCATTGATCCCGTCCCCTGCAAATATGACTGTTCCCTTTTTCTTACCCCCATTCTGTTTTTTTCTATCCTCCATGATGGATTCAAGAACCTCTACCTTCTGATGCGGCAGCAATCCCCCATAAACCTCATCGATATTCAGTTCCTGCCCGATTTTCTCTCCAATTTTTTTATTGTCCCCGGTGAGCATCGCGATTTTCTTTATTCCCAAGGCATGAAGACGATGTATAGTGTTTGCGCTGTCAGCCTTTGCTTCGTCAGAAATGACGATTGCTCCTGCATAGCGTCCGTCTATTGCAATATATACGATCGTCCCGATCTCATCCTCCGGTTGGGCGGAAATGCGTTCCTCCTCCATTAACCGATAATTTCCTGCCAAGATAGTTTTACCGCCGATCTGCACCTTAACCCCGAAACCGGCATTCTCCGTCAGCTCTGATATTTGCGTTTCGTCGATTGTGTTCGCCGGATTTTCAAAATATTTATTTTTGACGGATGTTGCGATGGGATGTGTGGAATGATATTCAGCATAAGCTCCGTATCGAAGCACATCCTCCTGTGTATATCCTTCCCTGTTGATTATTTTCGTCACTTTAAAAATTCCTGAAGTCAATGTCCCTGTCTTATCAAATATCACCGTGTCAACAGCGTTTAAAGCTTCCAGATAATTACTTCCTTTAATCAGGATTCCTTTTGAGGACGCGGCGCCAATCCCTCCAAAGAAACCTATCGGTATGGAGATCACCAGCGCGCATGGACAAGAGATCACCAGAAATATCAATGCTCTATACATCCAATCCTCAAAGCTGCCCAAACCAAGCACAAAGGGAGGTATAACAGCCAAGGCTGCGGCTATTCCAACCACAGCCGGTGTATAATATGCGGCAAATTTTGTAATGAAGTTTTCTGTTTTTGCTTTTTTGCTGCTTGCATTCTGTACCAGGTCAATAATTTTTGAGGCGGCAGACTCTTCAAGCCTTTTCGTCACTTCTATCTCTAACAGCCCTTGCCCATTGATGGAACCGGAGAGAACGGTTGCGCCCGCATTCACATCCCGAGGCAAAGATTCTCCTGTTAAGGCTTTTGTGTCAACGGTTGAAATGCCCTTCTTCACTATGCCGTCCAATGGAACTTTTTCTCCGGCTTTTACGATAATGATATCATTTGGACGAACATTTTCTGCACCCGTTACACGAATCCCTTCCGGTGTTTTAAGATTTGCCGTATCCGGCCTGATGTCCAAAAGAGCAGAGATGGACTTGCGGGAACTGTCAACCGCTCTATCCTGCAACGCTTCTCCGATTCGATAAAACAGCATTACAGCCACTGCTTCGGGGTATTCTCCAATGAGAAATGCACCTATACTGGCAATCGACATCAGGAAATTTTCATCGAACACCTTTCCCGCTAATATATTTCTTCCTGCAGCCAATAAGATATCTTTTCCTATCAATAAATAGGAAATAAAAAATACTGCCGTTACTGAATAAGAAGAAGCCTGTTTAAAGTAAAAATTGATTACGATACCAACAATGAAGAGTACAATCCCGAAATAATAGAGCGCCGGTTTTCGCTCTTCTTCCTCAAACTCACAAACTTCACCGCAGCAACAGCCCTTACTTTTTGTAATTGATCCAGCCATATTTCTACCCTCAACTTTCTGCATTCTTTACCGATGGGCAACGTGATCCAATCCCTGCTTGAAGATTGCATTCACATGATCATCATCTAACGTATAATATACAACCTTGCCTTCTTTCTGATGCTTAACAAGCCTTACGTTTCTTAAAACCCTTAATTGATGTGAGATCGCAGATTGTGACATTCCAAGCAGTGCTGCTATATCACAGACACACATCTCATTTTTTGACAAGGCAAAGAGAATTTTCAGCCTGGTCTGATCGCTAATGCTTTTAAACAGCTCTGAGAGATCGTACAGTTGCTCCTCTTCAGGCATTTCTCCCTTGACTCGGTTGACCACATCCTCATGTATTACAGCACAATCACACTTCGGCGCTTCATTATTATTCATGTAAAAAATCTCCTTTATTATTATATCTAATCATATGAGCATTTGTTCATATGATTATGATACTATTTGCTGCATTGAATGTCAAGACAAAAAAAAGCGACTAACGCCACGCCGGGGCTAGCCACTTTTTTTATGATTATATTTTTATTCTATTATCTCAAACACCTTTGTATTATGCTCTTCGCTGAACTTTTTTGTAAAAAGGCTGACAAGGGGAACTATGACAAAGGAAACTGCCATAGCAGATACGCCGAAAACCGGCGCCATTGATTTTGCTGCTTCAAAGCCTGCCGTAACAGTATAGTATGTCAGCATGGTCCCCACTACCACGATACCGGCTAACATTCCGGCCCAAGCCCCTGTTTTTGTGATTTTTTTGGAGTACAAACCCCAAAGGAAAGGTCCGATGAACGAACCCGCAACCACACCCCATGAGAAGGACATAAGATTAACAATGAAAGATATGTTTGCGGTAGCAAAGATATATGATAATGCAATGAAAACCAGGCATAAAACCCGCATCAGAATTACCTGGTTTTTCGGTTTGATTTGAGGACGGACTTCCCGCACCATATCCACCGATACCGCCGAGCTAGATGACAGAACGATAGAAGATAAGGTTGACATGGACGCTGATAAAAGCAGAAGCAAAATTACGCTGAGTACAATTGTCGAAAATATGCTCTCGGTCAAAGCCCTCATAAGAACGCTGGGAACGACATTATCAAAACCGCCGGCCACGTTTGGAAGACCTTTATCATCCGCGTCCAAAAAAAGTCTGGACAAAGAGCCTGTAAAATATGCCCCGCATCCTATGAGTATTGCAAAAAGAGTGGAAACTGTCGTTCCGATCTTTATATCTTTTTCATTTTTAATCGCATAATACTTATGTACCATTTGAGGAAGTCCCCAAACTCCAAAGCTTGTCAACACAATATTTGTAATCAGGAAATTTCTGCTGTCACCCCCTGTAATATCAGTAAGCTTGGGATCAATGGCAGAAAGCTTCTCAAAGGCAGAAGCAAAGCCTCCCACTTCCGGTCTTGAGACAAGAATAAGCACCATAGCCACGATACCAAAGATCATGATGAGCCCCTGAATAAAATCGTTGGTTGCCGTTGCTACATATCCGCCCAGCACCAGATAAATCCCTGTAAGGGCAGCTACGATAAACATGCAGATGACCGGATCCGCGCCGACAAAAATAGCGCTGAACATGGTTCCGAGACCTTTGTAAACACCCGCCGCATAGGGAACCAGAAATATAAATATAATGACTGCCGAATACAACTTCATTCGCCTGCTGTTGTATCTTGCAGCAAAAAACTCCGGCATAGTACGGGAATTCAATGTTCTTGTCATGCGACGCGTTCTCTTTGCCAGAAAAATCCACGCAAGCAGGCAGCCTATTATAGCATTCCCAAAGCCAATCCACATGCTGCCCATGCCGATCGTCCATCCAAACATGCCGGCATAGCCAATAAAAATAACGGCCGAAAAATATGTAGTCCCGTAGGCAAACGCCGAAAGCCACGGTCCTATACCTCTGCCGCCAAGCAAAAACCCTTCAACTGTACCTGCTTTTTTTGTGCTGTAAACACCTACAATAAGCATTACAATAACAAAAACAGCCAATGAAATAGTTGCAATCAATTGTGTCATAATTATATACCTACCTTCAAAACTACTTTGTGTGTCAAGCACACGCTACCCATTCATATTACTATAGGATTCCTCCCTTGTAAATCTATAAATTCAAAAATTTATTTTGAATTTATAGATTTTGTTGCTGTTCACAGTCTTTTGTGCAGGGGATGGCTGAAATCAGACGTTGAAGGGGTTTTATGCCATACCCGGCACAAAGATTATGAACGGCAACTAGCGTTTCTCCAGGATCCTGCGATATCCATCTGCGCCATACATCAGGCACTTATTGACACGGCTTATGGTAGCAGTGCTCGCCTTTGTAATCTCTTCAACTTCATTGTATGTTTTATGTTCATAAAGCAGCTTTGCCACATGCAGTCTTTGTGCTATTGATTGTATTTCATTGATCGTACAAACATCCTCAAAAAAACGATAGCAATCCTCTTCTGTTTCAAGTGCTAAAATTACTTTAAAGAGCTCATCGATCTCTAAGCTCTTAAACCTTGATTCATAACTCATCACAATGTCCTCTCTTTACCTTTACCCTTTCATATTTGCTTTAATGCTCTAATGCTTTACAGCGCGATTATAACATCGTTTCCGCATCTTGACAACAGATAATTTTTCCATTAATATTATCTTGTATTCAAAGGGAGTAGTTTT
>JAQWBM010000073.1 GCA_028706405.1 Eubacteriales bacterium | reverse complement strand
CCTCAAGGTGCAGCCGTACAATCTTCTTTTTTGTCTCTTCGTTGTAACTCGCCATCTTTTTCTCTCCTTGTGATTATAATTTTACCACTTTGGACAGCTATGTTACAACTTTACTTTACCACGACAAACAAGGAACGAGTTAACGCATGGCTGCCACCATCCATGATTAAAAATATGGAACGATTGTGTGAGCCAAACAACTTTAAAAACAAGTCAGAATTTATTTATAACGCAGTAGATTTCTACATTGGTTATCTAAACAGTCAAAACTCATCTGCATATCTTTCAAAAATATTGATGTCTGCACTGCAAGCAACTTTGAAAGAAACCGAGATAAGGCACGCAAATAATATTTTTAGATTGTCGGTAGAAATGAGTATGATGATGAATATTCTTGCCGCAGGGCTCGAAATTAGTGATGACGATTTGCGAAAACTTTGTGGCAGATGTGTAAAAGAAGTCAAGGCGAGCAGAGGCAAAATCTGTATGGAGGATGCGTTGGAATATCAAAATGGGAATGAAAGTATTTGATTTTGGAGGGCAGATAAATGGCTTTGATAAACAAAATATTATTTAGCACTGCTTTTTTAAAAAGACTAATGATATATACAGCAAAACAATTTAGAATTTTAATTTACGATAACAAGGGCGAATATAAATTTGGCGGGGACTATAAAATATCCTTTCAAAAGCCTATAGACTACATCTTTTTAAATAATACCCAAGAAAAATACGCAGCTCAGATTGTGTTTTTAAATTCATTGTTGGAAAAAGAATTGCTTTCACAACAGGAATATAACAAAGCAAAGGATTATCTAAAACAAAAATATAAGGTTGCATAGTAAGAATTAGCACTACATACCCACTTAAAATTAGTGGGTATGTAGAACTTTAAAAAACTGAATTGTTTTCATAGACTTAGTGATTGTTTACAGATATACTGTGCTGTAAAGATAAAGAAAAGGAGGATGCAAAATGGGCGAAGTTCAAATAATCTCTGCAACAAAGGGTAAGTTCGATATTACAGGACGAGATGCAAAAAAGCTTAAAGTAGCGGCATACTGCCGAGTAAGTACGGATTCAGACGAACAGCTCAACAGCTATAACTCTCAAGTTGATTATTATACTAACCTCATTAAAAACAACAGTGACTGGGATTTCGTCAATGTATATGCCGACTTTGGAATTTCTGGTACACAGGTTAAAAAGCGAGCAGAGTTTCAACGTATGATACAGGACGCTAAAAACGGCATGATTGATATGATCATCACCAAAAGTATTTCAAGATTTGCAAGAAACACCATAGACACTTTAAAATATGTAAGAGAGCTGAAATCCATTGGTGTGGCAGTTAGCTTTGAAAAAGAAAATATTGTGACAACAACTGAAAACGGCGAAACTTTGCTGACAATACTCTCTTCACTGGCTCAAGGTGAAAGCGAATCTATTTCACAGAACACAAAAATGGGCCTTCAAATGAAAGCGAAAAAAGGTGAACTAATCGGTTTTAATTCCTGTCTTGGCTATGGATATGACAAAGAAACAGGCTCCCTCTACATAGTCGAAGAGGAAGCTGAAACAGTCAGATACATTTTCAAACGATATATAGAGGGTGCAGGCTGCCACACCATAGAAAAAGAATTGCAAGCAAAGGGCATACTTACTCCAAAAGGTAAAACAAACTGGTCAGGCAGTACAATATCTAAAATCTTAGGAAATGAAAAATATATCGGAGATATTCTTACAGGGAAAACCTACACCATTGACCCGATTACTAAAAAGAGAATTAAGAATGTGGGACAGCAAGACCGCTTTTATCTTGAAAACCATCACGAGCCAATCGTAACAAGAGAGCAGTTTGAGCAAGCAAAAATACTGCGGCATAAGCGAAGCCGTCAATACAATCAAGGCACACTAAGAAAATATAATACCACCTATCCGTTTAGTAACGTGATGAAGTGTAAATACTGTGGTGGTACAGTTATAAGAAGAAAAGGCACTTCGGGTAAAAAAGATAGGTTTATGTGGCTCTGCAACACCGCCGCTAAAAAAGGAAAAGCTAGTTGTCCGAACTGTAAACTCATAGATGAAGATATACTTGAAAATAGTTTTGTACAAGCCTTTAACAAACTTTGCGTAGACAATGAAAAAATAATCCAAGAGTTTTTGGAGAACCTTTCAAAAAGCATTGAATACCAAGAGTACGAAAATGAAGTCAAAGCCTTGCATGATAAAATAAATAAGGCACAAGGTAAGCGTAATCAGCTAATCGACTTGCTTTTAGAAGAAAAGATTGATAAAATTATATATGAGAAAAAATACAAAAAGTTATCCGATGACATTGATGAATTGGAATCAGAGCTGAAAATTGCCAAACAAGATTCTAATATGGGCGCAGATTTTAAAACAAGGTTGGAAAGCTTTAAAAATATATTCAGCCATAAAGAACCCATGGAAAAGTTTGATGGCGAATCCTTCCGAATGCTCATTAAAGAGGTTATTATCGGTGATGAGGCAGAAGACGGCACACCATTACCATATACCATCAACTTCATCTTTAAAACAGGGCTTAAAATAAATGTAACACCACTTTTTCCTAAAGCAGAACCACCTAAAAGCCCACGGGGGGAACCACGCACGTTGAGTGCGTGGTATTGATGACAAGGGTAAAAGAGTAAGTCGATTGGATAACAGGGGAAGGAAGTGAATGTATGGAATTCACAACAGAAAGGTTAATACTCCGTCCGTGGAAAGACACGGATGCAGAGAGTTTATATAAATATGCTAAAGATCAGGAGGTTGGGCCGATTGCAGGATGGCCTGTTCATACGAGTGTTGAAAACAGTCTTGAAATAATAAAAAATGTTTTGTCGTCACCGGAAACATATGCTGTTTGTCTAAAGGACGATAATATAGCGATTGGCAGCATTGGTCTCATACCTCCGATGCAATCTCACACAGAAGTAGCAGAGGATGAAATAGAAGTAGGATATTGGATTGGTGTTTCCTTTTGGGGGAATGGATATATACCTGAAGCGGTAAGGGCGATGCAAAGACATGCTTTTGAAGATTTGGAATGCAATGCAATGTGGTGTGGATATTATGATGGAAATGAGAAGTCCAAGCGTTGTCAGGAAAAATGCGGGTTTAAATTCCATCATACTGAATTAGACAGGCCCTGTGAGTTAATGGGAGATATAAGAACAGAACATTTTACATATATTACAAAGGAACAATGGTTGAAAAATGGCATCAAGTAAAGAATACCTGAATTTCATATTAGACCAGCTGTCCGCCCTGGCTGAGATTTCCTACCGAGCTATGATGGGAGAATATATTGTTTATTATCGTGGAAAAATTGTCGGTGGTATTTACGATGACCGTTTTATGGTAAAACCAGTAGCGGCAGCAAAGAAGCCCCTACCGGATTCTCCTTATGAGCTTCCATACGAGGGAGCTAAAGAGATGCTTTTGGTGGATTATGTAGATAATCGGGAGCTGCTGGCAGGATTGTTAGAAGCAATGTATGATGAATTGCTCGCGCCAAAGAAAAGAAAATGAGGTACCCATCATGAGTAAATATGACTCATTATCGAATTGGATAAAACAAAATGGCACAGACAACTTCAAGCTGACCTATGCCGAGATAGAGGGAATTGTAGGTCTGCCGGAGTATACACTATGATTGAAAGAATATATAACACGGCATATGGTGATATCCATTACTGGATAAGTAAACAGATTGATAATGATAAATATACCTTGGTTTTTCTTCCTGGCCTTACTGCTGATCACAGGCTGTTTGACAAGCAGGTAGAGTATTTTGAAGATAAAGTAAATGTATTTGTTTGGGATGCACCGGGACATGCTGCTTCATGGCCTTTTCAATTGACATTTTCATTGATGCATAAAGCAAAATGGCTGCATGATATTCTAAAAAATGAGGGTGTAGAAGAACCTGTTATGGTTGGTCAGTCAATGGGCGGATATGTTGGACAGGCTTTTATAGAACAGTTCCCGGGGGAACTTAAAGGCTTCATTTCGATAGATTCAGCACCACTTCAGAGGAAGTATGTAACAGCTGTGGAAATCTGGCTACTTAAAAGAATGGAACCGGTTTATCGTCACTATCCATGGAAATCCCTTTTGAAATCAGGATGCAATGGAGTTGCGACTTCAGAATATGGCAGAAAACTGATGCATGATATGATGATGTCGTATGACGGTGACCAGGAGAGATATGCCAAACTTTCAGGACATGGTTTTGCAATGCTTGCTGAAGCGATGGAAGCCGATCTGCCGTATAAGATCGACTGCCCGGTAATGCTGATATGTGGAGAACATGATCAGGCGGGTTCAACCAAACGATATAACAAAGAATGGCATAAACGTTCAGGAATCGTAATAAATTGGATTGCAGGAGCCGGGCATAATTCTAATACTGATAAACCAAAAGCAGTTAACGCATTGATAGCAGAATTTATAGATAACATAGGTTAATCTAAGTGCTGTACAGTATTTTACTCATTACTTTTCAGAAATCTTAGTATTCTATCTGTGTGGTTGACAATTAGGTGACCGGTGTCGGGCAACAGTTCGGTCTTAGCGTGTTGTGCAAATAGTTTGAGACGCTTAATACTCTTGCTAGCAGGTATTAATTGATCGGAATCGCCAAAAAGCATTAAAATCGGCATAGTTAATTGACAAAGCGACTGTTCACTAAAAAGTGGCATTTTTGACGTTCGTGGCTTGAAATGTTCGAATGTAAGCGATGAGAATGCAAGATCTTCTCCCAATTCGGATAACGATGATGAAGAAATGTTGCCACCACCCACTAATTTCAGTGTTTGTAGCTGCCCCCATTTTCCAAGAAATGAGAAAAAGATTGCCTTCCATAGGAAGCTGGCTTTTTCATGTGTAAGCCCCCCGGGACAAAGCAAAACCAAATTATCAACCTTATCCGGATAGGTTGTGGCGAAACTCAGTGCCATCCAGCCAACTAATGACATAGCTACGATAGAGCAGGAGCTTAATCCAAGTGTAAGAATTAGAGACGCTTCCATTTTATCACTCTCTTATTTCTATTTAAGAAGCCATTTTTCAGCTTCCTCTTTACTGTCATACAACCTAAAATGGTTACCTTTGTTTGTTTCAATAGCCATTTCTTTAAATCTACCTTTTTGAATTGTCTCTTTAGGAACAATACTAGCAACTTTTATACCATAGTTTATAAATTTTTGGACAATATTACCGGATACCTTGGTTTTAAGTTTAAAGAAGTCTTCTGATAAGGTCTCGTAGTGTATCATAAGCGCATTTGTCTCTTGTTCCCAGCATAAAGCTATTAAATCAAGAGCATGATTCTCTGTAGATAAAAGTTTAGTTGTAGAAATCAATTCAATATATTTTTTATTATCTATTTCTCTAATTTCATAGTTCATTTTGCTTTTTTCCTCCACAACTTCATTTTCAAACAACTCCCGACGAGTTTCACGAACCCAATTAAGTTCATTATTATAAGTTGAAACAATATTTTCGGAGATTCTCTCCCATAGTAAGCTTTCCCTAGTGGTTCTATTAGGTGAATGAAGAGAACGTCTGTATTTCTCTTTCTGCATAATTAATTGCAATTTGATTTCATTTTCATATTCCGACAGTACATCGCTTAATTCTTGATTATTCAACATGTCTGACCATGCAAGCTGTACCAAAAATGGTTTTTTTATTTCGGGCGCCTCGGGTGATAACACAAGGCACTCTTTAAGTTCTTTAAGCCCTTCTTCTGTTATGGTATATATTTTTTTTGAAGGAGAGTTATCCTGATGGACAACTTCACATGTGACATACCCTTCATTCTCCAAATTCAGAAGAGCCTTATAAATTTGATTGTTATTACCAGACCAATACATGAAGGTAGAATCTTCAAAAATTTTCTTTAGTTCATATCCTGTTGACGACATCCAACTCAGTATGCCTAATATTGCTAATTGAATTGACATAATTAAACCCCTTTATAAATAAGATAGGTTAATAGTAACATATGTTATTGTAGTGGTCAACAAATTAATTTTATTGAATTATTTCAAAATCATAAGTTATTATCAGCAAGTAGAGGGCTTCGCAATGGTAAAAAATAAAATAACACAAAGATAATATGAGAAAATTTTAATTATACAATAGGATAAATGAGATTGTCAATATCAAATTTGCATTATTTCTAAAAATATGTTAAACTAATATATGACCGTGATTCAAATTCCAATGCAATTATTTTGCAGGTAGAATATGGTGCGGTTTTTCTGTTTTTTAGAAGTGAAGAAATTCTTAAAATGGGGGGATTGGAATGGAAACTAGTCGTTTAAATATTAAAAGCATATCTGCAAAAGAAGAAGTCGAAAACAAATTATCGTCGCCTAGGCTTGATTCTGTGAAAGAATACTTAGATGCTGCCGGCGAAGCACCGCTTTTGACCGCAGAAGAGGAAGTAGAATTAGCAAAAAAAATCAGAGCCGGGGATCAGGACGCGAAAAATATATTAATCTGTTCCAATCTTCGTCTCGTAATCAGCATTGCAAAAAAATATACGAGCAGCCGTTTCTTATCTTTTCTAGACTTAATACAGGAAGGAAATTTGGGATTGATAAAGGCGGTGGAACGATATGATTATAAAAAAGGATTCCGTTTCTCGACTTATGCCACATGGTGGATTCGGCAAGCCATTACGCGCGGGATAGCTGATACAGACCGCACAATCCGTCTTCCTGTTTATATGGGTGAAACCGTTCGTAAAGTAATGAAAACTGCTCAAATGATGGATCGGGAACATGGCTTTGTGCCTGACACTAAACAGCTGGCGCAGGAGATTGGAATTACCGAAAAAGCTGTTGAACAGGCGTTTAGTAATGGAAAACATATAATTTCCTTGCAAACGCCTATTGGAGATGATGAATCTGCTTGTCTTGGAGATTTTATTGAAGATAGGGATAAGATTTCTCCGGTTGAAGCCGCAATCGACTCTTCTTTGCAGATAGAAATCAATAAACAATTGGCACGGTTAAATGAACGAGAGCGAAAGGTATTGGAAATGCGCTTTGGCCTTAATTCGGGACAGCCACATACGCTTGAGCAGGTTGGAAACCATTTCGGGGTTACCCGTGAACGCATCCGCCAGATAGAGGCGAAAGCACTGCAAAAGCTCAGACGTTCAAACCACAGCGAACATTTAAGAGATTATATTACATAAGAGATAGGGGCTTGGCATGCAACTTACAGTTGCCGCAATAGGAGTTTTTAATTGATGCGGTTTATCTTCACATCTACATATCGGTAATTATATTAACACAGCTAACCTCTATAGAGACGGTGCCAGGCACTCAACTTATTATAAATGAAAATATAGCGGATGCTGTAAATTGCGACGAGCTGCGCGTTTTATACGGCAGAGATTATTATATGGAAAAAATAATGGGTCTTGAATTTGAAGTGAGTGCATTCTCGTTTTTTCAAACAA
>JAQWBM010000003.1 GCA_028706405.1 Eubacteriales bacterium | reverse complement strand
ATTCAAAGGGTATTCTTTATGTCAGCAGGGATGTTATAGCAGGTCCGAGGAAGCTTAGTGAATTATTTACTACAGAGAGAATTTTTGAATCCTGTTCCTTCAAAGACCCCACCTGACATAAAAGTCGGAAAACCATGAGCAAAATTTACTAGAGCTTAAATTCAGAAAACCCAATCCCCTGAAGAACGCTCTTTTATTCATAACATACATTTAATTTTCATTTAACTCCGCCTTAACATTGAACGTATATTATAAAATTGAAAAGCCGGTCTAAGCGCTTTATTCAAGCCTGAGAATCGATAACAAAGGCAGGTAAACAGATGCGTAGAATACTGATAATAGAGGATGAATCAAATATCCGTGAGCTGATATCCTATAATCTGAAAAACAATAATTATGAGGTTCTTCAAGCCGAGGACGGATTGCAGGGGTTGGAAATGATCGTCACAGAGAATCCAGATTTAATTTTGCTGGATTTAATGCTGCCGGGAATGAATGGATTGGATATCTGTAAGGATTTGCGTGAGCGTGGCTCGAAAATACCGATTATTATACTGACTGCAAAAAATGAGGACATTGATAAGGTGATGGGTCTGGAATTCGGCGCGGATGATTATATGACGAAGCCATTTAATGTGCATGAGCTGATCGCCAGAATCAAGGCTGTTATGAGAAGGGCGGAGCAAAGAACTGAAGAAAAGTATATTTGTATAGGTGCTCTGACTATTGACATAGAAAGACACGAGGTGGGAGGGCACTTCTCGTCGGATCCGGAACAACCGCATCCGTATCATGATTACAGAACAGACCCTACGGGAAATTCCGGTCAGCATATTGGATGCGGTGTTTTTTATCCATGCTGCGATTAAATGTCACATTCTAAAAAAGGGGCGCCTCTTTATGATATCATGTGTGATCATAAGAGGACCCCCGTTTTTTATTAGTATCGCCTGCCGCGGCAGTCTTTGATAAAAGTCCTTTCAACCCTGCAGCATTCTCTGCTGCGACCGCGGCAGAACCGGTCAAAGTCACAGCTTTTACCGGCGACAAAGCCCAACAATAATGGGAGAATACAGTACATTGCAAAACCTCCATTCTGTTAGTTCAATATATGCGGAAGATTCACAAAAGGTACGTTAATTCTTATCTGTGATTTTACACGATTTATAATCTAAATTAAATAAATAACATAAAACAAATAATGCAAACAGTTTAATCATCCGCAAATACGGATAAAATTAGATGTTGCATCGACAAACTGTTTGTCGCCTTATACAGACAATTGTTAAACACTGGTTAAATTTGGTGTAAATGTGCATAAATTTGTTGACTTTGCGTTCTTTTAAGACTAATATTATATATAGTCTTTATAATACACGAATAGATAATTTACGAAGGAGGTTTGAGATGAATAAGAGGAAAATTTTAGCGATCTTTGTGGCGGTTGCCATGGTATTCGGATCGTTTGCACCGGCATTTGCTGATACGGCAGAGGCGGATACCGCAGCGGTTGATACGGAAACAGTTGATGCCGCAGCAACAGTTGCCGAAAAAAAATCTGCGGCATTTACAGATACGGCAGGACACTGGGGCGAAGCAGCAATCGAAAAATGGGCAGGATATGAAATCATTAAAGGTTACGAAGGGTTATTCCGACCGGAGGATCCAATCACCAGAGGTGAAATGGCAGTCATTCTTGACAATATGATGGATTATCAGAAAGCGGCATCAAATAGCTTCACCGACCTGCAGGCAGGTCAATTCTATACAGATGCTGTCTTAAAAGCCAATATGGCAGGAATCATCAAGGGCGATGGTAAAACAGTACGCCCGACCGATAAAATCACAAAGGAAGAAGCGGCAGTTATGTTCAGCAGAGCTTTCGCGGTAGCTGAAGTGAGCAGCACAAAGGCATTTACTGACGCCTCGGCTGTTTCCAGCTGGGCAAAGGGCGCCGTATTCGGCTTGGAAGCGAAAGGCTATGTCAGCGGATACGGAGGGGCTTTCAATCCGAAGGCGAGCATCACCAGGGCAGAGACGGTAACTATTATAAACAATATTATAAAAGCTTACTATACAGCGGCAGGCACTTATACAGACAATGTAGCAGGCAGCGCTGTTATTAAGGCGGCTGGCGTAGTCATCAAGGATGCTGTCATAGACGGAGACGTCATCATAGCTGAAGGCGTTGCCGATGGGAATGTCACTTTTGACGGCAAGGCCACGGTAAAAGGTGATTTGATTGTCAGAGGCGGCGGTGTAAACTCCATCATCATCACTGGAAGCGCCAACATAAAGTCCGTAGTGGTCGCCAAGGTCGACGGCAAGGTCAGGATCTTCGCTGACGGCGTTGTGATCGGCGAAGTGGAAGCCAATGAAGAAGTAATTCTGGAAGGGACCTTTACAAACGTTACCGTAGCGGCGGATGCGGCAGTAACTATCAAAGGAAATGTAACAAAACTGGATCTTGCGGAAAAGGCAGCTGTAGACATACAGTCCGGTACCGTATCCACGCTGAACATCCCTGCAGGCGCAACAGCTAACATTGCTGCAAGTGCGACGGTAAAAACCGCCAACGTGACGGGAACAGCGGAAATCAAAGGAACAGGAAAGATCGAAAACGCTGTAATTTCCGGAACAGGCGCAACCATTGCGCAGACCCCTGCTAAGGTAGAGGTAAAAGAAGGCGGATCCGCTAACGTAGGCGGAAAGACCGTAGACAATAAGACTAATCCTGCTACGCCAGGCACAGGCGGCGGCGGTGGCGGAGGCGGAGGAGGAGGCAATGACACTCCGGCAACTCCAAGCTTAAGTATTGCAGGCATGACTGTTGAATCTGAAGGAACAATGTCCATCACACCTAACGAAGACGGCGTATACGTAATACCGTGGCAAGCGAGTACTACAAACAGCGCTGTCGATGTAACCATCACAAATACAGCCGATGTAACCTACACGGCCGAAATTTCAATTAAAAACGGTTCCAGGGAAGTTGCCTACGCATCCGCCAGCGGAATCAATAAAACATATATCGATTTATTAAGCGCTGAGGGCGCGGTAACATTCAACGATATCGGGCGGATGTTTGATAGGCTAGGAACAGCACATTCCGGTTGGTATCTTGACAGCAATGCAGACAGAGTGGAAGGAAACGATGAGACTGCATTCAGGAGCGCTATTGACGCCATGTTTGGCAGAATGCATACTTACCCGCCGGAGTTTTACACCGTTACGGTGACCCTGACTCCCGCAGGAGGAAGTGCAGGATCCATTGAATTTAAAATTGGGTTACAATAATAATAAATAGCTTTTAAATACGAAAATATAAAAAATAAGATAAAAACAGAATACATTATAATGGGCGGACTTTCGTCCGCCCATTATAAATTGAGCATCCGACACATGACATATGATTTTCAGCTTTAGATCGGATGCGTATACAACAAGGGGACAAGGGCAAGGGATGAAAAGAAAAAGAATAAAACGGTTGGTTTTGGTATTGATTCTGCTTTTGGTATTGGTTATCGTCTTAGCGGCTTTTTTTCTGATGGGGCAAAACTCCGAGGGAAAGAAGCAATATGAGGCGCAGATAAAGCAGGAAACACAAAACTTTACGGAAAAGATCGTTTCAGAGCTGGACAAAATCGACACAACCGATGAAGGGCTGGCCGCGGGAATTACTGACGTACCGCCAGAGGAAGCGCCGCCGGAAATCATCACCGAAACGGAAAAAGAGATCGTTTCAAAAGAGCTTGCGAAGCTGGAGGACGAGAGGAAGCAGCAGGTTCTGCAGGTTCTTTCCGTAGCCTACAGCAAGGCTCTTGAGCAGCAGAAACAGACAGCCTTTTCCATGGCAGACAATCTGATCGCTCAGGCAAAAGCAGACTGGAAAGCAGCGGGAAGCAGCGGGAAGGCTGATCCAGTGAAAAGAGGCGCGATGATATCGGAATATTTAGCGAAAGTTAAGGTAATGGAAGCGCAGATGGACGCAGGCTTTGGGACTTTGACCGCAAAAATGGACGAACAACTGAGGGCCGAAGGGATCGATCCCGCGGCGCTTATAGCGCAATATAAGGCGGAATATAACAAAATCAAGGAAGAAAACAAAGACGCGTTGATGTCGAAAGCAATGGCATCCGTCAAGAATTGAACAAGGCACAGGAGGATCGCATGGCTGAAAAATGCCCATATATGAACAGATCGGAAGACGAACATCCATACCATAATCCCGGCTATTGTATGCCGCATGGCGGATACGAAGGGGATGGAATCTCCCTTAGAGAGTTGCTTTTGGTGCTGATCCGCGGGAAAAAAACCATTATATGGATCACCATCATCGTATTTCTGGTTTCTATTGCGGGAACAATGATTGTCTCTAATGTAGATATAGGGACCAAAGGTACGGTGGAAACAGCTGTACAGCTTTACTTCAGCGGGATCGAGACTGGGCAGACTCCATCCGGCGGGATTTATGACGTAAACGAGATCAAGTCGGCTGATGTGCTTCAAAACGCTATCGGGAATATCGATTTTGGCAGTCAGACGATCTCTTTGGAAAAACTAAGGCGCAATATATCATTTCAGGCGGTTGTTCCGGATTCAGTAGCAAAGACACTGGAAAACCTGAAGGATATCAAGAGCGATGAGATAAAGATAGAAAGGCTGGAAGCATTAAGCGGCTATTCTGATATCTATGTCGTGAAGCTTAACCTTGCGTCTGATTTGGGATTGGATGAAGAGCAGGGAAGAATGCTGCTCGACAATATAATACTTGAATATAAGGAATATTTAATATATAAATACGGAAACAATGCGGTGCTGGCGGACATTTTTGCGTCGGATATTGATCTGGGTCAATATGACTATATACAGGCGGCCGGCATACTGAATGACCAGTTGGAAAGAATGGAGCTTTATGTCTCTCGTAATATGCCCCGGACCGACGTTCATTCGACGGTTACAGGCTTGAATCCCGCTGATATTTCCAGCGCGCTGGAGTCCCTGAGAAACGTAGATATGGAAAGAATTTATACCATGATCGGTGCTTTTTACCTCACAAAGGATCCGGCCAAGGCAGTAGCGTTATATGAACAGCTTGCCGATGACAAAGAAATAGAAGCAGCCCAGCACAGGGAAGAAACAGCGGCAATCAAGACTGCGATCACCGGTTATAAAAAAAGTGAACAGACCATCGTGCTTGGGGATATGATTTCGGCTCCCATAACCCTGACCAGTGAAAATAAAGGTTACAATGATTTAGTTACCAGATTTATAGAAGCAGGAACAATGGCTTCCAACGCAGCGCAGGATGCTGCTTATTACCGTTCAGAAGCGGAACGTTTCAAAACGGCGATGCCGCTGACCAGAGAAAACAGTCTGGAAGCGGCACAGGCTGAGGAAAATATCAACCTGTTGCAGGGCAAGTTGGTCTATTGGACAGGGGTCATCAATGATACGGCTGAGGATTATTATTCCGCCGCGTCTTATCAGCGTTACGCGGAACAGCTGATGACGGCAGGAACATATGAAAAGATGGAGGAAGGTCAAAGCATGCTGCTGATTGCAGCCATAGGCCTTATTCTGGGCTTGGTGCTTGGCGTACTGGTCGTTCTGTTCAGAGCCTATATAAGGGAGGATCAATATATTTTATCAAGCAAGGGGGTGGCCGGAGATGAAGCTGAGTAAGGGAAAGTTGGTAAAACTACTGCTCGGTACGTTGATAGTCGCTCTCCTGTTTACATATGTATGGCCATGGGCAGCCACACATCAAATCGGCAGCGCCTATACAAGCATGACAATAGCTTTCAAGGGCGCGGGAAAAGGCTTGGATCCCCAAGGCAACCGGTTTGATATCAACGAATTGAAAAACAAAGATATATTGCAAAAAGCTATCGATGAAACCGGCATGGCCGACAGCTTGACCGTTGATGAGTTGAAGAGAAGGCTTTATATATTGCCTCAGGCGAAGGCGGATACCTTAAAGGAATTGCTGACGCTGACCACGATCACCGGAAAAACACAGGACACCAAGGAGCGAATCGTCTATCCCACAAGCTTCACAGTAGGTTTAAAGGACATGGGGATCCCGTCTCCTTTTGAAAGCCGCAAGCTGCTGGATAACATTATGAAAGCATATCAGGTCCATTTGAAAGTGAAGTACTTATCGGACACCTTAAGCGAGCCTGCCTATACTCTGGAGGAGCTACTGAAACTGGATTATCCTGAAATGATGATGGTATTGAATCAGGAAGCGGAGAGCATGCTTCTTTACATAGGCTTCTATGCGAATAACGAGCCCCTATTCACATCAAAAACGACAGGCCTTTCCTTCCCTGACTTATATCAGCAGGCAGTACTGTTAAAAGACACCGATATCGGAAACATGCGAAGTCTTGTAGATTATTTCGAGCTGACGGAGGATGCGGAAAGACGTATGCTATATGCAGATACCATGCTGAAACGCGCGGGAGTCATAGCGAACAAATTATATGGAGAGCAGCTTACAGCAGAAGAGATCATTCAGATATACGATAACAGCAGCAATTATATTTTCGCTTCCGGGGAAAGCGTTCCGGTAAATCTGGAACCGGTGGAAAATCAGTTCTACGGAGATCTGATAAAAGCGTTGGTCGATAAACAGAACTCATTTATCAACGCAAAATATGATCAGCAGGATATCCAAAGAGCCATAGCGAAGCTTCAGGCGGTAAGCCTGACAGGCGATTCATATATCCAGATGACAAAGGAGATCAAAGCCGGCACAAGTGAGGCAATGGAGAGGATAGAAGCTCTCAGTCAGATGACCAGAAAAATGGCGGAAGAACTTTACGACAGTAATGTGGGCAATAAAATATATGTGGGCGGAATAAGTTATGATGTACGGTCCAACGGTAACTTCCTGATCAATTTTGTGTTTTTGGCAGCGCTTTGCCTACTGGCCGTAATTGCCTGCCGGGAAATTAAAAAATCAAGATATAACAAGTATTTTGAAATGATCTGTAAAATGATCGTACAACTGTTTCGGAGAAAGAGACAGGAGAAAGAGACATGATAACCAAGCAGGCGAAACAGCATAGCACACGCGGCAGCGCTTTCACGATCCAATTGATCGAATGCGTGCTGGTTGCCGTGCTTATCAGCCTGTCGTATGTTTTTGCCGGGAAGCTGATATATACCAACGCTTTCCCATTTGGCTGGATCGACGGCTTCGTGATGTATGTTATAATGGCCGCGACTGCAATCATCATTCTGGGCGCCAATAAATATTTCAGCTTTATCAGCAGACCTCTTTCGGAAATGGTGTTTAAGGTCATCAGCATGGTCATCGTGATGAATTTAATATTCATCGTACTGCTGTACTTCAGCAGGAGCATCAGGCTATCCCTTTATTATTTTATCATAACAGATACGCTCCAGATCCTGTTTCTTATACTGATCAAAAGATTCACCGATATTCTAAAAACGAATATCGTAAGAAACAGAGTGACTCTGGTAGTCGGAAAAAACCGTGAAAAAAACCAGTTGCTTCGGGAACTGAGCAGCAGAACCACAGGCAAACTCGCTTTTGTATCTTATGAAGATGAAAGACTGAGAGACTACATTGACAAAGCTGATAATATCTTTCTTACAGGCATTTTAACAAAGAAGCTCAAGGATCAAATCATCAGCCACTGCATTTTAAAGGATAAAAAAGTTCACATAGTACCGGAAACCTATGAAATTGCCATGAGAAGGGCTGAAATGACACAGGTAGGAGATATTCCGCTATTTGCAGTAACAAGCTTCCGGCTTACGGAAGCGCAGAATATATTTAAGCGGCTGATGGATATCATCCTTTCCGTAATCGGTATCCTGCTGACCTTGCCCATCGTGCTGTTTGCCGCCATACGGATACGCCTTGAGGACGGGGGGCCAATTTTTTACCGGCAGATCCGATCCGGGCTGAATGGAAAAGAATTTAAAGTGATAAAATTCCGCAGTATGGTGGTTGATGCGGAAAAAAGTACCGGAGCCGTATTCGCGGCGGAGAATGATCCGAGGATCACAAAGTTCGGACATCTGATGAGGGCTTCAAGAATTGACGAGATCCCGCAGTTTTTCAATGTGCTTATGGGAAACATGAGCATAGTTGGTCCCAGACCTGAGAGACCTCAGTTTGTAGAAGAATTCAGCAGCAAGCTGCCGGAATACAGCGGCAGGCTGGCAGTAAAGCCCGGGATCACCGGACTTGCCCAGGTCATGGGAAACTACACCACCTCCGCGGAAAACAAGGCTAAGTTTGATTTGGTTTACATACGGGATTATTCGTTATTACTGGATCTGAAAATATTGGCTATGACGGTAAAGGTAGTTTTTACCAAATCCCAATCAAAAGGATTTTCAACCGAAAAAGCATCTGTATATGACTTAGGATCTGAGCTTGTAAACGGACGGAATGTATTTAATGAAGCCAGGCAGCCATATAGGAACCACAAACTGGGAAAAACGGTGCTTGCACTATGCTGCGCCATTGTTATAATTTTCGGTGCTATGGTCCTGAGATTAAGCGCCCTGACTGCAACGTTTGTGGAGGCGGCTGCGCAGCCGTATGCCGTACCGGCAACAGTGGAAATAGAAACCGAAATTGGGCTGGTAGCACAAGACGATATGACAGCCGGAGGAGAGACAGGGTCTGACGTACAGGATTCTTCGGTTCCAGCTCTTACGGAGCCTGACGACGATACGAATACAGGAACAGCAGACAAGAATGACACCGGACCTATTGCGCCGAACAAAGCACCCATAGGCTCGGCAGGAAAACAGGATTATCCGACAGGACAGGGCAAAAAAGAAGCTGTGACAAAAGGTGATGACCCCAAAGTGGGCGTTGTCCTGACCCAGGAGCAAATCAATGAAGCTATGGGCAAGATGTCCATGGGCAAGAAATTAGGTATTGCATATGACTTGATTTCACGGTTAAGCGCCGAAGACATCATAAGGCTGGACAAGCTTGCGGCGGGCGGCTTTACCAAAGAAGAGAAGGCCGCGGCAAAGGAGATCATGTATCAGTATTTTGATGATACAGAAGTTGAGTACATAAAAGAGATTTATTGGGAGTATGTGGAGTAGGGGAGTATCGATTGTATTGAAAAAGGTTTTGGTTTTATCAAATGTTACATATGATCTTTATTCCATGCGCAGGGAAGTAGTACAGGCTTTATTGAATAATGGATATGATGTAAGCATATCTGCCATATTAGGAAGAAATTCTGATGATTTTAAAAGCATGGGCTGCAAAATGATTGACTCTCCGGTGGATAGAAGAGGGATAAACCCGTTTGCAGATTTTAAATTATTAATGCACTATTTCAAGCTATTGAAAGCGAACAAACCGGATATCGTGCTGACTTATACGATTAAACCGAATCTCTATGGCGGTATTGCCTGTTCCAGAAATCGGATCCCATATTTATCAAATGTGACAGGCCTTGGCTCTGCAGAGCACGTTTCAATACTCGTAAAGGCAATAATCAAAACTCTCTATAAATGGGGATTAAAAAAGAGCAACTGTATTTTCTATCAAAATGAGGATGGCCTTAAAAAAGTAAATTCCATATTAAATCGAAGAGATAGATATAAATTGATTCCGGGCTCAGGAGTAAACATAGAGCATTTTGGATTATTAGATTATCCAAATGATGATAAGATTAACTTTCTATTCATTTCAAGGATTATGAAAGAAAAAGGGATTGATCAGTATTTGGAAGCAGCGGAAGCAATAAAGAAGGTGCACCAAAATGTAAACTTTCATATCTTGGGCTTCTGCGAAGAAGATTATGAAGATATTTTGAATGAATATGAGAAACGTGGAGTCATTCAATACCATGGGATGCAAAATGATGTGAGGGCATTTCATAAATTCAGCCATTGCACTATTCATCCCACCTATTATTCGGAAGGGATATCTAATGTCTTGCTTGAAAGTGCATCCAGCGGCAGACCGGTTATAACAACTGACAGGTTTGGCACAAGGGAAACAGTTGAAGATGGGATAACAGGTTTTTTATTTAAAGAAAAGAATACTAAGGATTTAGTTGAAAAAATAGAAAGGTTTCTTTCGTTGACAAATGAACAGCGAAAAGAAATGGGCATTAGAGGAAGGCTAAAAGTTATAGGTGAATTTGACAGACAAATCGTTGTCAATGAATACTTGGAAAAAGTAAAAAGTGCTTTGCATATTTTAGTGTTGGCAGATAAGGAAATACGATGATTGACGGATATAAAGAATTAGATATAACTAAAAGAATATTAATTACTGGGGCTGCAGGATTTATCGGATTTCACTTGTCAAGGGCATTGCTGGACAAAGGCGTAAGCGTTATTGGCTTTGATAATCTGAATGATTATTATGATGTAAAATTGAAAGAGGACAGGCTGAACATATTAAATCCATACGAGATGTTTACTTTTATAAAAGGCGATTTATCAGATAAATCCGAGCTCAATAATGCGTTTGAAGCTTATAAACCGAATATTGTTGTCAACCTGGCGGCGCAGGCAGGCGTCCGGTACAGCATTGAAAATCCGGATGTTTATATTCAGTCAAATATAACCGGCTTTTTTAATATTCTGGAATGCTGCCGTCATTACCCGGTGGAGCATTTGCTATATGCGTCTTCAAGTTCGGTCTATGGTGGTAACAAGAAGGTCCCTTTTTCTGAAAAAGATTCTGTGGATGCGCCGGTCAGTTTGTATGCGGCCACGAAAAAGTCGAATGAATTGATGGCTTATACTTACAGTCACCTTTATGGTATTCCAGCTACCGGGCTTCGCTTTTTTACCGTGTATGGACCTTGGGGAAGACCTGATATGGCATACTTTTCTTTTACAAAAGCAATTCTGGACGGGAAACCAATCAAAGTATTTAATCATGGCGATATGTACAGAGATTTTACTTATATTGATGATGTGGTTGAAGCAGTAGAAAGGATACTATGCAATCCTCCGAAAGAAAATGATTTGGGTGCAAAATACAAGGTTTACAACATCGGGAACAGTAAGCCGGAAAAATTAATGGATTTTATAGAAACACTTGAAGCTATAATAGGGAAAAAGGCGATTAAGGAATTTTATCCGATGCAGGATGGGGATGTGCATAGGACATATGCGGATGTGGAAGAGTTGCAAAAAGATTTTGGGTTTTCACCCGCTACGTCAATTAGGGATGGATTGGGTTTGTTTATCGTATGGTATAAAGGGGCTTATGCATAATGGATATTTATAAAAAAAATTTTTTTTTACATGTAAATTATACTCCAAGCGATCCTTCAATTGGTATAACAAAGAAAATAGATGGTCAAATCAGTGCATTAAAAAATTTAGGTTTTGATGTAACTTATACAACATATACAGAAAAAGGCATTGAAATTATTAATAATGATAAGTGTATATATATAAAAAAATTTAAATTAAAAAATGAAAAATATAAATTAATTGTAAGAAGATTTTTATTGATTAAAGCAAGTATAGATTTTGTTAAAAATAATGATTTTGATATTGCTTATTTACGTTTTTCTGGATTTGATTGGCTCTATGTAAAAATGCTTTCAATTATGAAAAAAAGAGGTATGAGAGTTATTGTAGAATCATTATCTTATTTTCCTGGTGTTAAATATAAAACTATTAAAGGAAAATATCTTATGTTTACAACTAAACTTTTTGAAAAAAAGGTAAAAAGATTTATAGATTTAGTCGCAGCTGAAGGTGATTTAAAAGAATTATGGGGAGTAAAAGCTGTAAGCTTAGAAATTGGAGTTATCGTAGATAATTTTAGGCCACATTCATATTCCGGAAGTAAAAATGCGATAAATTTTATTGCTGTGGGCAATGAGAGGGAATATCATGGATACGATAGAATGATAAAAAGCATTTATGAATATTATAGAAGTAATGGAAACTTAAGTATTAAATTACATCTTGTAGGCATTGTAAAAAATCAAACTAAAAAGCTTGTAGAAAAGTTAAAACTTCAGGAAGTTGTATATTTTTATGGAAAAAAATATGGAGGGGAATTAGAAGAGATATATGACAAGTGTAATATAGGTATTGGACCATTGACTCAGTATCGAATCGGAGGAAAAAAAGTTACAGGATTGAAAACCAAAGAATATTTTGCAAAAGGAATTCCATATATCTTTTCCGGTGGTGAACTTTTAATACCTAGTTCATATCCGTATATTATGAAAATTCCAGATAATGATGAACTTATAGATATTAAAAAAATTATAGAATTTTATGATTCTATAAAAAATGACGTGCATCTTGTTAAAAATATGAGAAGGTTTGCTGAAGAAAATTTTTCATGGGATATAAGTATGACAAAAATAATGAATGAGTTAAGTATTTAGTGAGGCCTTGATATGAATTCTATTAGAGTATTACATATTGTTACGCAAATGAATAAGGGCGGAGGGATAAATTCATTTTTAATGGATTTATATCGGAACATAGATAGGGATAAAATACAATTTGATTTTTTAGTCCATCGTGCAGAAATCGGTTCATCTGAAGAAGAAATCATAAAACTTGGAGGAAAAATTTATCGTGTGCCTCCTATAAATCCTTTTCACCACAGGGGATACTTAGTAAGTTTAAAGGCATTCTTCGAAAATCATAAAGAATATCAAATAATACATGCACACAATAATGCTTTTAGTATGTACCCACTTAGAGCAGCAAAACGGGCGAGGGTGCCGATAAGGATAGCGCATAGTCATACGGCATTAAAAAACAAAAATATAAATAAAAAAACAGTATTTATTTTATATACAAAGTCGAAAATTAAAAAATATAGTACACATTTTTTTGCCTGCTCGGATATAGCAGGCCAGTGGCTTTTTGGTAAAGATACCTTAAATAATAAAAATTATAAAACCTTATACAATGCAATTGATATGAATTCATTTATATATAATCCTGAAAAGAGGATTAAAATTAGAGAACTATTAGGATTAGAAGGTAAATTTGTAATTGGACATGTTGGCAGACTTAACCCTGCTAAAAATTATAATTTTTTATTAAAAATAGTTAATGAAATATTTAAGAAAGATAAAGATGCAGTTCTATTACAGGTAGGCGTTGATCAGATTAAAGGAGCCGAACTATGCAAAAATATAATAACAGAAACCCAGAATCAGGATAAAGTAATATTTGCTGGTATGAGAAATGATGTGAATGATCTAATGCAAGCAATGGATATATTTCTATTTCCTTCCTTAAATGAAGGGCTCCCGGTTACTTTGATTGAAGCACAAGCTATGGGGTTGCCTTGCATTGTATCAAAAGAAGGAGTCTCATCAGAAATATATATTACAGATTATATTAAAGGAGTATCGCTGAAAAAATCTTCTTCCGATTGGGCAGATATTATTTTATATACAAAAAGTGAAAATTGTAAAGAAAGAAATTCAAATAGTATCAGGGGAACAATGTTTGATATTAAGTTTGTATCAAAATGGTTGGAAGAGTTTTACCTCGGGGTACTTTGATAAAGCGTGATATTATGAGAATAAGCAAATATCTAGTTATTATTTTTTCTATTGAAGCTTTAACGGGTTTTTTATTGGTTTCAGCAGGGATTCTTGCAAAAAATAATCATTTGTTTTCTATGTTGATTATTTTAATTAATTCATTGGCTATTTTATACTTTTCTATTCGTATTACTAATAAAAAAGAGATTGGTTTGATAGTAATTATTTATTCAGCATATTTAGTTAGAATGGTTCTTGCATTCTATGATACATATATGGTGGATTTGCTTACACTTGATATTTCTGCGTATAGAGCGTCTGCTGAATATTATTTTCTTAATGATATTGTAGATTTTCGTGGTCATTATAATCCGATAGCACATTTTTTTGGATTTATATATAAGTGTTTTGGCATACAAAGAATCTTATTACAGCATTTTATTGCATGTATGATGATAATTGCCGGTTTGATTCTTTATTTAACACTTTCAAAAATAGGATTGAGCTATAAATCAAAATACGTTGCTTTAACTTGGATGTTATTTTCTCCATGGACGATTATGCAAACATCGACAGCAGGTCGAGAGGTTTTAGTAATCTTACCAGTTACTATTTCTTTATATTATTTTATCTTATGGTTTTTATCGGAGCAAAAAAAATCATTTTTTATATCTTTAATCTCGATAGTTATTGCATCCGTATTTCATATGGGTGTCATTGCGGTCATGATTGGATATATTTGCGTGTTTTTAATCTATAAACCAAAGTATAATAAATTCCATGTTGCATGTAAAAATATCATTTTAAGTGCATTGATAGTATTTATTGTAATAATCCTCTATAATAGTTTTGGAGATTCATTTTTTGCCGGTAAATTAAGGGGAATTGAAAGTATAAATGATATTGCCTTAAGAGGCGCCGATTATGGTGGATCGGGTTATGATTTAGGGACTAGAGATGTTGATTCTATAGGTGGATTGCTGCTCTATTCCCCTTTGCGCATCTTCTATTTTTTATTTTCTCCTTTTCCTTGGCAGTATAGAAATATAATAGATTTGCTTGCTTTTATTTTTAGTGGTTTTATTTATTTAATAGATATTGTTTTGGCAATCAAAGTGATTTTCAATAGAAAAATCGGAAAGAAATCAAAAAAGAGGACTTTACTCATAGCATTACTTATAGTTTGCATTTGCTCAACTTTTGTATTTGCATGGGGTGTAAGCAATACGGGTACAGCCATAAGACATAGAGATAAGTTTATAAGCATTTTTGCCAGTATTCTTGCGATATCGATAGACTTTTATGAAGGACATTCAATAACATATAAAGGAAATAGAAAGAGGGAGCGAGGTGAGTTCGTCGAATGAAGACAGTGGATCGGTTCACTATTACAAATTAGGAGACCTCACGAAAGGCCGTGAAGAATACTGGAGGCAATGCCTGCTTGAGTGGGCAGAAGTAGAAGAAAAAAACGCTGTAGAAGGTGAATTAGGAATAGAAAAACAGAGATACAACTTTACTGATAATATGAGGTAATAAAATGTCTATTAATGTAACGATAATAATGGGAACATATAATGGAAGTGAGTATATATATGAGCAAATTGAATCAATAAGAAAACAAACTTTAGCTGTGGGAGAAGTTATAATCTGTGATGATAAATCGACAGATAATACTTATGAAATAATTGCGAGTTACATAAATACATATAATCTAAAGAATTGGATCCTCATAAGAAACTTACATAACAAAGGATGGCAAAAAAATTATAAAGATTTAATCGACTTAGCGAACGGAGATATCATATTTTTTTCCGATCAAGATGACATTTGGTTAGAAGAAAAAGTAGAAGAGATGGTTAAAATTATAGAAAAAAATCATAATATTTTACTGCTATCCTCGGGATATAGCTTAATTGACAGAGGAGGAAATTTTATACAATGTCCTGTTTTCTCTGGGAGAAAGTGTAACAATACTCAAAGTATTAGACGAATCAAATTTTGGGGAAACTATCATTTTACATCATTAGGTAGTGTTATTTGTTTTAGGAAAAGTATTCTAAGTATGGCTAATCAATTTTGGTTTGAGGGATTTGCGCATGATTTATATGTATGGGTAACGGCAGATATATTAGATGGCATTTACTGCTACGATAAAGTTTTAACATTACATAGGATACATGGTAATAATGCTAGTGGAAGTGCCTCTGTATTGGGAACTGCGGGAAAGGGAAATATAGAAAACCGGATTAGATATATGGATTTCAAGATAAAAGTTGCTCGATATTGCGAACAATTACTTAGACAAAATGAACGAATTAATAATAAAAATAGAAAACAGAAAGTGCTAAGGGCTAGTAGGAAGTGTTTTGAGAATAGAAAGGAATTACTCAGTAAAAAAAGTATATGGAAATGGATTATGAATCTTAGATATTTAAACTATTATGAAAGCTTTCGGGTTTATTTAGGGGATTTGGTATATATTTTAAAAAACAAATAAAATAAAAATTAAAAATAATTTAAAAAAGGTACCTGACAATGATAAAATGGATTTATAGGGCGGTAGTTCCTGAAAAAATTAGAAAAGCAATTAATATTCCAAGAGTAAAGAAAAAAACCAAAATATTATGGTTGCAGTTTAGGGAATTTTTTAAAAATAATCCTGAATCAAAGTTAAAATATGAAAAAGAAATTCGATTTTTTGAACAGAGAAATCAATTTCAGATTTTTCCCTACGAGTTTACTTTGAAATATAATCCGGAAAATGTGATTGTTCAAAAGGATATAAACAATGGGTTGCATTATGTAATGCATTGCGGTAAAAGGTTATATTTTCCAAGAAAAATGCCCAGAGAAGAAATACAGAAAAAATATAATAATTTAATGATTGAACAGGATGCAGAGAGTCCACATCGTTATCTGACAGAAGCATTCGGCATTGATAAAGGAATGATTCTGGCAGATGTAGGCTGTGCGGAGGGAATGTTGTCGTTAGAAGTAATTGAGTTGACAAAAAAGGTTTATCTTTTTGAGTATAAAAAAGAATGGGTGGATGCTTTAAATGCTACGTTTATGCAATGGAAAGATAAAGTGACCATTGTGCAAAAATATGTTTCTGATACGCGAAGTAATAATACAACTACAATAGATAATTTCTTTAAGGACAGCCATGATAGCCTTCTGATTAAGATGGATGTTGAGGGTGCAGAATCTAAGGTTTTATCAGGTGGAAACGAGACATTAAAAGGAAAGAATGTCAAGGTAATCTGTTGCACATATCATAAGCAGAATGATGCTGAAGAGTTTCAGCAACTTTTAAATTCTAAAGGCTACAAGACGGAATTCACAGATGGATATATGTTTTGGAAGTCTGATAAATCTTTTAAGCCGCCCTATTTTAGAAAGGGTCTTATTAGAGGTTGGAAAGTTTAGGGGTTATAAAGAAATGCTAAAAATTTTTATTAATAAATTGAAAACTATATATAAACTCTATAAATTTAGATCTGCTTGGCGAAAAAACAATAAGCAGAATTTTTCACGGGCCTTTAATATTTTCCCATTAGATAAAGTTACAGTTGGAAAATATACATATGGGAATCTTAATGTACATACTTATGGAGTTAATGAAGTTAAGCTTGATATAGGAAGTTTTTGCTCAATTGCGGGAGATGTTCATTTTTTTCTCGGCTCTGAACACCCTTCTGAAAGATTATCGACCTATCCTTTTAAAGTAATGATAAGAAAAGACAAAGTTGAAGCAAGAACAAAAGGTCCAATCATTGTAAAAGATGACGTTTGGATAGGATATGGCGCCAAAATCTTGTCAGGAGTTACCCTTGGACAAGGATGCATTATTGGGGCAGGTAGTGTTGTGTCACAAGATATACCTCCATATGCAGTTTATGCGGGCGGAAAGATAGTGAAATATAGATTCGATGATATGATTATTTCCAAATTAGTTAATGTTAATCTTTCCAAGCTTGATGAAAAAATGATCTTAGAGAATATGGATGATTTATATACTGATATTACTGAGGAATTTTTAGAATCTGACTTTATTTCTAAATTAGTGGAGAAAGATTTTGAATAATGGATTAAGAAAATTTATAATAAACTTCGCCCATGTATTTACAGCAAATTTTATTTCCTTATTGATTTCGGCGCTATCTATATTTATTATCCCCAAGATTATAGGGGTCTGGGAATATGGATATTGGCAGCTTTATTTGTTCTATGTTTCTTATGTTGGGTTCTTTTATTTCGGGCATACCGATGGAGTATATTTAAGATACGGTGGTCGACAGTATAACGATTTACATTATCCAACGTTTATCAGTCAATTTTGGATTTTAATTTTTTTTGAATCTATAATAACCATAATGATAATCCTAATAGGAATATTTGTTGCTAAAGATTTAAATAAACTATTTGTTATCGTTCTATTCGCATTGAATGTAATAATAATCCTTCCTAAAAATTTTTTGCTCTATACAATGCAGGCAACTAATCGGCTGAAACATTATTCTAGAATTATTGTATTTGAAAAACTTATATTTGGATTGACAGTAATTGCTCTTATTTTAATAGGAGTTCGAAGTTATCAGCCATTAGTAATTGTAGACTTATGTGGGAAGTGCCTTGCGTTTGCTTTAGCGATATATTACTGCAAAGATATTGTAATAGGTCGTCCTGTAAGTTTAGCTAAAGGATTAAGAGAGGCATTAGACAATGTACGTGTTGGCATCAAGCTGATGTTTGCAAACATAGCTAGCATGTTAATCATGGGAATTGTGCGTTTTGGCATGGAACAGAAATGGGACATTGAAGCTTTTGGGAAAGTTTCTCTGACCTTATCCATTTCCAATATGCTGATGATATTTATAAACGCGGTAGGCACAGTCCTTTATCCCATGCTGCGAAACACTTCGCCGGAGAGGCTGCCGGGCATTTACAGAAGCATGAGGGATGTTCTTATGATTGCATTAATAGGAATGCTCGTTGCTTTTTATCCGGCAAAATGGATCTTTACTTTGTGGTTGCCCCAATACAGTGATGCGTTGCCCTACATGGCGTTTCTGTTCCCAGTATGCGTTTATGAGAGCAAGATGTCCATGCTGATCAATACATATTTCAAAACTCTTAGAAAGGAAAAACTGATGATGGTTTTGAACTGGATCACGGTGGGTATTTCTTTTTTGAGTACATATATATGCATCTTTATCCTCAAAAACCTGACCTTGACGGTTTTATCCATTACATTTCTTTTAGCGTTCAAATGTATCTTGTCTGAGATTATGCTTGCAAGAATCATCAATATTAACGTATACGGCGATATCGTTTTGGAATTCTGCATGACTATTATATTCATTACTTCGGGATGGTTTTTAGGAAATATTTATGGGCTGGTTTCCTATTTTGCCGCATATACGATATATCTTCTTATAAAAAGAAAAGATGTGGCAGGGGCGCTCAGACTTGTAAAGAAAGCAAGAGCCGGGGTATTATAATTATTGCTGAAAAATTAATATTTACAATTGTTACCATTTATGTTAATGTATGAGCGAAATTGCCGTTGTGGCCTGTCCATAACACTTTGTGATAGGCTTCTTAAAAGAAATTTCAGGCAAATGGTATCTGGGACCAAATAATCTATAAAATAATAATACGAGTAGGAGTCATATCATGAGTAGCAGTAAATATCACGAAATATACCATGAGGATGAAATGGGGTTCAAAGTTATGCAGAAGCCTTCTTTGCATTTTCGCCCGAATAAACCTCCTCAAATTAATAGTATCGAATATCATCTGATAAAAAGTATCATACGAAACGAGTTTGTTAAAGACAGGGACAGGATCCTTTATTCAAAACCATTCAGAAGATTAGAGCATAAAGCACAGATCTTTTCACACGAAAAAGGAGATCATTACAGAACAAGATTAACTCACACTATTGAAGTAAATCAAATAGCCAAAAGTCTCTGCAGAAACCTTTCTTTAAATGAGGATCTGGTGGAGGCGATTGCGCTGGGGCATGATATCGGCCACACTCCCTTTGGACATCAGGGGGAGAGAACGTTAAATTCTATTATGGCGGGTTACGATACTCTTTCTAATAAAATTAAAATTCCAATTTATCACGGTGGATTCAAGCATAATTACCAAGGGGTAAGAATATTGGATGTCATCGAAAGCATTTATGATCAGCAAAATGGATTATATCTGACATGGCAAACGATTGAAGGTATCTTAAAGCATACGAAGATAATGGATAAGGACGGCAATCTGCTTTGCCATATCGATTGTTTTATTTCACGTTTCGGCTTCTATTTTCAGGATAAAGAGATCGATCTCCTGAACTTCCCGTATCCGGTAACTCTCGAAGGTCAGATTGTGTTTCTGGCGGATGAAATCGCGCAAAGACAGCACGACTTAGATGATGCATTGGCGGATGGTACTTTAAATATCTTGATTGAAGATGTAATTGGGCAAATCATTAAAACCATTGATGCTACTTTAATGTCGGATATCGATAAAATTGATGGCGAAATAGAGGATATGGCTACGACATTTAAAGAGAAATTGCGGCAAATATCCTCTCGGCCGAATACTAATCAAAAAAGAAGAAGCCTGGTCAGTGCGATAATTGAGTATTTTATTATAGATGCTACATATCAATCAATGGAAAATATAATTCTGATGCATGATGATAAAGATGCAAGATTTACATTTAAAGATTCCTTTTGTTTTAAGAAAAAAATTATATCGTTATCGCATCTGGGTAAAAAATTAACAGATTCTGTAGAGGATTATATCAATAGAAGAATAATCAACTCTTATGGTGTTAATCGTTTTGATGCCCGGGCTGTCTATATAGTAAAGCAATTGTTCAAGGCATATTATGCAAATCCAAAGCAGATGCCGGACGGAGCGTTGGATAAACTGCGCACACTGATGGATACGATAAGTTACAAGGTCTCTGTGCGTGTTGGAAGAAATTCTGTAAAAATACTGAATACAAATCTTCGTACAGGAGATCCAAAACATATTGATTATCTGCTCAGCTTACTGCGGCTCGACCTTTATAAGGATTACCCGTTTTACAATAAAGGCCTTAGGCTATATGTCAATGATGCCTTAAAAGAACCGTGCAAAAGAAAGCAGCAAAGCGAATTTTTGAAATCCAATCCCCATGTAAACAAAGATAAGATCGTTCAACTTGAATATGATCTTTGGAAAACAAACCAATTAGCTGATAAAAATTCAGACAAGCCGATGGTTCCGGATTCCAATGAAAGACATTTGTGTGAAACGCTGGTTTTGGCTAATCGTTATTTTATGACTACGATATGTGACTATATTGCCGGAATGACGGATAATTTTGCCGAAGAAGAATACCATAAATTGTATGCCATTCCTCACTAAATGGAGGTGAAAGGTTGCTCTTTGCGGAATATTATAATACTAAACTTTAATACTAAAGGTGGTGGCATAAAATGGTATTAAATGATATTGAAAATTTTCGCTCAATATATGATTTAATGGCATGCTTATATTTAGGCATGAAAAATGAAGTTAAAAAAATGGCACAAATATATGATTTCGCTTATGATAGCCACCCATTAATAGAAATGATAGCCGGATTTAGCGAATGCAATAGACGTAGTATTGAAGAAAATAGATGGTTTAATAATATAAAAGAATTTTTAATAAAGCATCATAGCCAAATTAATACGGAAATGTATCTCAATATTATTAAGGCTATTGATAGAGAATGTACATACGATTACAAATACAATACGCAGCAGTCGTTCGGAAAAACTGGAGCCAGAGTTAAATCTTTGTTGTCGGATATTTATGATGAGCTTGTACTGTTGCCCCAATATATGGGTGATGGCAATATTACAGGACATTTTAACAATGCATTGGTTAGAAAAACAAAAAGTAAACGAAGAAAAAATATAAAAGCTGATCCTAATAGCATTAATTTCTATTTAGACAATTATGTATTACTTAAAAAAGGCCAATATGCCAATGAGCCGCAATTATACTTTTATGACGATAAAAACATTATAAAAAAGCTCATAAGTAAGAATAATAAAATTAGTTTAGCCGTTGTACCTTTAATTCCTGATAATGTTAATGAAGTTCTTAACTATGATTTTAATTTAAGCGCATTCAATATTTTGGGAATAAAAGATAAGTTTCGTACTGTTCTTGTAAATAAATATTTAAAAATTCTTGAAAATTTAATTATAGATAATGTTGATATAGCAGTTTTCCCGGAAATGCTTCTCGATGAGGAAATATTAGGCAGAATTAAAGATTTATTGAGACGGAAAAATAAAAATAATCTAAAATTATTATTCCCAGGCACTATATGGAGAGATTGCGAAAACTACTGTCCGGTTCTGGACTTTAATGGAACTGAGATTTTTAGACAAAAAAAACAAACATGTTTTGAATTTCAAAATATAGGGCGGAAATATATTGAAAATTTAAACCTTATTGATAAAAAGATACATATCCTCGATATTAATGGATTAGGCAGAATTTTTACTCATATATGTGCTGACCTCTTAAACACTCCTTTAGATTTGTTAAGAAGGGAGTTCGAAGCCAATTTTGTTTTTATCCCGGCATATACACCTTCTCTGGAAATTGAAAGATTGGCGCATCAATCAGCAGAAAACTTAGGGAGCTATTCATTGATTTCAAATAGTTGCTCTGCAATTAATGGAATTGACAAAGGGGCATTCCCACATATTGGATGTATTTGTATGCCTGCTAAACTTGGGACAAGCAATACATATGAAACAATAAAATATTGTGTTGACAGCGATTGTAAGAATTGTGAATTCATATCTTGCTATTATACTTTTTTAATAGACTTTATTGCTTTAGATAGTAAGCAAGTTGATGGATCTACTAAATATTGGCTTAAAACGGAAAAAAATCATGTAATTATTGATGCTTAATAGTAAAATCAAGTTGAAATAATAAGCACAAAATGCTAAGATGAACATAAGCTATTGATGTGAAGTATTTGTGAACTATCGAGTTTTCATAAAATAGTGAGAGGTGAATAGAATGCAAACAAATGAAATACAACTCTGGTTAAATAACATACAACAGAAAAATTACGTTGCCCTTAATCTCGGTAATAAACATATCCAAGAACTAATTGAAGCAGTAGTAAAATATGCAAAGACAGACTATATGGTAGAATCTATAAAAACTTTGAGTGAAAATTATTGGATTATTTCGAGTATGGCAGAAGAAGTTGATATTGAGAATGATGTTAATTTGCAATGGAGTTACTATTTAGGTATATTAAAAACTTTGTATGATTTACAGAACTATATCGGTGAAGAAAAAGAGCAAGCTATAACGGATACTAAATTACTGGAAAATACAAAATGGATCAAAAGTCTCATTTCTTTGTTGTATCATGAACCCGCAGTTACACAAAAAAGAATTAGTGAAGAATTAAAATTAAGTACTTCAGCCACAAGCAATTTTCTATCTAGGAATTCTAAATTAAATATTTATACTAATCTGAAGAAAGGTAGGAATAATTATTACTATATTACTGCTTATGGGCGGAAAGTATATAAAGCATTATGTGAAGATATTAATAAAAGCTTAAGTCCTGAAGAGTATAATGACTTTTTTCTTAAGTTTCTTAGAACGTTAATAGATGTGACGGGGTCAGAAAAACAGGAAATAAATGCAGAAACAATTATTAGGAAAATATTTGAAGGCAATTTGTCGCAATCAAGTACTAAATTTATCACTAAACCAAAATTAATTAAGACAGAAATTGAAAAACTTACTGAAAATATCAACAAAAGATATTCATTATTCAGTGTATATAATAATTATAAATACCAAAAAAAGTATGACTTGGAAGCTTTTGTTGATGCTGCTGTTTTAGACTCTATCGAAAGAACAAATATTACAGGAGGTGTCATGCAGTGCAGGCTGAGAAAATAAATATAAACGAGCAAGTAAAAAATCTTGTTAATGATGAAGAAATTACGAGTAGGATCATAAAGTTTTTTAAGGAAGATAATAATTTTGGCGAAAATTGGAATAGTTTAATAGTAGACGGCGAGTTATTTTGTGAAGATCATGAAGTTAAACTACTACTCTGGTATAGAGTCAATGAACTCGCAGATGATTTTATACTTATTGAAAAAGAAACACACAAGTTAAACGAGCTAGTAGAAATTATAAAACAAGAATATAAATGCGATACATTTTTAGATTGGCTGCTAGATAATTTTGTAAAGGATGTATTAGCTACATATTCTGATACCGAAGTTATTAGAAATATTGATGCAGATCAATTAAAGTATATATTCAAAGAGGTAATGTTTAATTATGTTATTTTTAAGGATAATAAAAAAAGATATGAGTTATTTAAACAGTATGATATAGATTTAATTTATAAAATTTCTAACATTATTGAATTTTCTTTTTTCTGTATTCTTGAAAGGAGGCTTTCCAAGGATTCTTTTTTCAAAGAACTCCAAATTAGTTTTGGATTACCAGAAGAGATAAACAATTATCTATGGAAATGCTACAGTGAGTATAAATCAGAATTACAATTTAAATATATATTTGAAAAAATGGACGAATTCGATGAATTTATTAAGAATTATAAAAACAAGACTTGATATGTAGAAAAAATTGACTATCTTTAGGTTTGCAAGAGCAAATTTCAGCTTGGGCGCAAAAATACTGTGGCAAAAGAAGATTAAAATATTGTGAAATCCAAATGTATGCAGTATAGTATTTTTGTAACAAAATAAAGTGCAGCCAAAATAGTGTTTTAAAGTGTAAAGGAGGAAATCGTCATGTCAAATGAAGTTCACGCAACAGCTTTCCCGGAAAAGAAAATGAAAATCAAGTTGAAACCGGCTATTCCGTCTGAGCTTACCGTAACAAATCTTCAAGAACAATTAAACGGGATAGGCCTGAAATGCGAACACACATCATTGGAAGCATTGACGCTGTATAAAACGGACGTGCTTAAAAGTTTGCAAGACACCAAGCTACAGGCTTGCGGCATATCTAAACCATCCAATGGATTTAGTGAAGCCGCTTTTTTAATGGGACGCTTAGGGGATTCGGACGAACCGTATATTGATGGTGCGTTGACATTGGAGAAGGCGGCATCCGGTGAATGGGAATGGGATGTTACTGCCGCCGGTTACCAATTAGAATTAGGAACGGTTCAAGTGCCGGTTCATTTTGACTATTTGCAAAAGAACAGGCCGGAATTTTCCGGGCAAATGTATACGCTGGAAAAGAAAAAGCAATTGACTTCCGTAGATGCAATCAAGGGGCTTTTTATAGAAACTGCGGAAGCGGCATCCGCCACTTTTGGAAAAGCAATCAACAAAATTTCAGTGGAAGCTTTTTATAGCAACGCTATTTCTAAAATGAGCGAGGCCGATATAAAAAAAGATTATGATAACTGGGATAGCCGCGTCCTGTTTCTTACGCTGGACCACAGCGAAGGTGAATGCAGCGGTATTGCTGTAATTAATGTCAGCTGGCATATTTATGTTAAGAATTATACGCGCAAGGATAAAAATGGCGGCGATTATCACGATACATCCATTACCGTTATAAGCCGAGGTGTATTCTATAGTAATCCTGATGTGCTGGATGAAGATTATAAAGCTGTTAAGGCTGCTTTCAAGTTAAAAAAGTGCTTTCTTTTTTATCCCAAAGAGCCGGTTCCCGTTCCTGTATTCCCTGACCGCCCGGAGGCCGGCGAGGAAGCTTTTATAAGCGGTATTCCATCGAAGATGACAGCCGGGTATACCGACAGCATTATCCTGCATACTCCGCATACGGTTTCTGTGAGGGCGGATGAAAACATCGGCATTCATCAGGAATTTCAGCTTAATAATATAGAATTGCCTGATTCGGAAATAACATACTCTATTCAAACGAATATTTCGGAAGATCAATTGTCCATGCCTGTGTATGCCAGTGTAGCATGTCATATGCCGGAGCAAAACGCCTTTCTGTCACAAGCTGAGCCGGGTTCCGTGATCCATCAGGCTGTGATAAAGGTCGATGTACTGCGCCACTATATTTCAGATGGTTCTTATCAATATATTGAATCCGGTGTATTTAAAACAGGCACGGTTAAAATACAAAAGGCAGAACAGGAAGGAGGTTATGACCATGAGCGATAAATTCCAAAAGTATGTCGAAGATATTTATCAATTTGCGAATCAAAAAGAATTTTCTTTTCCACCCCGTATTATAAAGGCAAAAATATATGACCATAAACCGGCAGCCTGCGCGGATACATTTTTACATAGCATGTATTTGGAGCCTCAGACCGATTATATAGATGCGGTCGTTTTGTATGCGCCCAATTTGGAGCTTCTGCAGACTATTGATAACGATTCACCAGCGACTTTATCTTATAAAAAGGCGGTCAGCAAAGGGTTTACTTTTTCCATGACGCAGGCGGTAACGGCTGGTGTGGCATTTGAAGTGGATTTTGCTTTTGCCAAAACGACATTTAAATTAGAAGTAACATTGACCTTCAGTGAATCGTGGACAACAACGGTGACGGAAGAAAAAGAATGCTCTGTTCCGCCGTACTCGACAGTATATTTTTATCAGGGAATTATGAATGCCGCTATTATGAGGTATGATGCAAAAAATTTGAAATTTTATTATCTGCCATATGCAAATGCGGGAAAATATCAAGCGGATATAATAAAGGCGACAGAAAACCCAATTTAACACTTTGCGTTAGACTTGTGGTTTACAAATATTTACATTTTATGTTTGACAAGCCAATTTATTTTGTATATCATATACCTAAAGGGAAAGGCATATTGTAGCAGAAAAGATTGATTTACAAGCTCCTGAATCCTAGTATTGAAAAAAGAGGATGACTGGCGAAACGAAGATTTTCAGGATGATTTGTATGAGGGATAATTAAAAAATGAGGGAGTGGGATATGGATAATAACGAATTGCTTCAGGCAATGCGCGTAATCATGAAAGAGGAACTTAAAGATGTAAATGGCCGCATGGATAAGATTGATGGCCGCATAGATAAGATTGATGGTTGCATAGTTAAAATGGATGGCCGCATAGATAAGATTGATGGCCGCATGGATAAAATGGATGGCCGCATAGATAAGATTGATGGCCGCATGGATAAAATTGATGGCCGCATGGATAAAATGGATGGCCGCATGGATAAAATGGATGGTGCGATTCAGGAAATAAAGAAAACCGTTATTAACATTGAAAATGACAATGGTGAGAAACTGAAAGCCCTTTTCGACGGATATTATCAACATACTGATATATTGAAGCGGATCGAAAAAGAAGTATCGAGGCAGAAAGAAGTCATTTTACGGAAAATCAAATAGAAAGCATCATAGAATAACTGTGTGTGGCAGGGGTCCGGGGGTATTGGCACAGCAACGCTAATGTAAACTTTGGTGTGCAATACCCTCGTACCCCTGTTATCATTCAAACAAAAAAGGAGGAAAAAACCGTGAAGATAACCATAGTCGGCGCGGGGTATGTAGGATTATCCAACGCCATACTTTTAGCGCGGCATAATGAGGTCATTGCACTTGATATAATCAAAGAAAAGGTCGAAATGATCAATCATCGCAAATCTCCGATCATCGACAGGGAGATTGAAGAATATTTAGAGACAAAAGACCTCAATCTTATTGCGACTACGGATAATTTTGAAGCATATAAAGAAGCGGAATATGTTATTATTTCAACGCCTACCAATTATGATCCTGATAAAAATTACTTTAATACGCGAAATGTCGAAGCGGTGATCGCTAATGTCCTTTCTATTAATCCGGATGCGGTAATGGTCATTAAGTCAACAGTACCGGTTGGGTATACGGAAAAAGTAAAAGCAATGTTTGAAACGGATAACATTATATTTTCGCCGGAGTTTCTCCGGGAGGGGAAGGCGCTTTATGATAATCTTTACCCGTCAAGGATTGTCGTAGGGGAGCAGTCGGAAAGGGCAAAAGTATTTGCGGGAATTCTGACTCAAGGCGCGATTAAAAAGGACATCCCCGTTCTTTTCACCAATCCGACTGAGGCGGAAGCGATCAAGCTTTTCGCGAATACATACCTCGCACTGAGGGTCGCATATTTTAATGAACTGGATTCCTATGCGGAAATCAGATGCCTTAATACTCAGCAGATTATTGAAGGCGTTGGGTTGGATCCCCGCATCGGCAGCCATTACAATAATCCGTCATTCGGTTATGGCGGATACTGTCTTCCTAAAGACACGAAGCAGTTGCTTGCAAATTATGCGGATGTTCCGCAGAATATCATGTCTGCTATTGTTGATGCAAACAGAACAAGAAAAGATCATATTGCCGATATGATCTTAAAAAAACAGCCTAAAATTGTTGGTATTTACAGACTTACAATGAAGATGGATTCTGATAATTTCCGCCAGTCTGCTATTCAGGGCGTCATGAAACGGATTAAGGCAAAGGGCATAGAAGTTGTTGTTTATGAGCCCGCCATTCAGGAAGATGAATTCTTTCATTCCAGGGTCATAAGGGATTTTGATGAATTTAAGAGGATATCCGAGGTTATCGTGGCTAACCGTTTGTCGGATGAAATCAGGGATGTAGCGGATAAAGTCTACACAAGAGACTTATTCAGTCGAGATGAATAGCTAATAATGAGCTTACTTTACAGACATGAGCTATGCATCCTGTACCGGTGTTAATCCCATAGGAACATTTTGGGTTTATGATTCAAAAATAACTTACAAATATTTACATATTGTGTTTGACAAGCCGATTTCTTTTGTATATCATATACTAAAAGGGAAGGCATATTGTAGCAGAAAAGATTGATTTACAAGCTCCTGAAAATCCAAGTTTTAAAAAGAGGATAACTGGCGAAACGAAGATTTTCCAGGATGATTTGTATGAGGGATAATTAAAAAACGAGGGAATGGGATATGGATAATAATGAATTGCTTCAGGCAATGCGCATAATCATGAAAGAAGAACTTAAAGATGTAAATGGCCGCATAGATAAAATTGATGGCCGCATAGATAAAATTGATGGCCGCATAGATAAAATTGATGATCGCATGAATAAAATGGATGGTTGCATAGTTAAAATTGATGGCCGCATGGATAAAATTGATGGCCGCATGGATAAAATGGATGGCAAAATAGATAACATGTGTGCCGAAATGAAAGACATGAAATCAGAAATGTCTGTTATGAATGGACGTATTGATGAGCAAAAAATAATTTTAAGGGCACTTGAGCATTCGGCGGAGGTTAACAAAGCGACCCATGACGCCATGCAAAATGACATAACCCATATTCAAGGTGATACCGAACATATAAAAGGTAAAATCTCAACCGTTGAGGCGGTCACGGCTGACAACTGGAAGGATATCGTCCAGTTGAAAATGGCAAAGTGAAGCAGCATGTGGTACTAAACTGTATGTTTATAAAATATGCGAAAAGGGATGTTTTTTTCAAAGAATTGCAGAGTGCGTTGGCTTTTTTTGAAGAATATCTTTTCGCATGGTATCCCAGCCATACCCGGGCGATGTCCGTTTATTTTCTTGGTCTTACCCGGCTGTATATGCTCAGGCTGGTGCAGGTTAATCTGGGGATTTCCTGGGAAGAGGAGGAAGGTCTGGAAAAACAGTGGAGGAATGTGATGGAGGAAGCTGGTCGGCACCGCGCCTGCTGGAAGCATTCAGATCATAAAATAGAAGATATTCTATAATTTCCCTGATTGACAATCTTGCCCGACATATAATATAATATAATATAACATATAAAAAAATAATGGACTTCATTACTGACGGGTAATTGTGGGTAACCACAGGGGAATGAAGACCTGAGTATGCCGACCGTCTGGGCAATATTTGGTTGATACCGAATGTTGCTCTTTTTTATTAGATTGCCAGTGATCAGCCACCCAGCTTCCTCAGCGGACCTGCTGGAAAATCACCGGTATGATAAAAGAGAGCAGGGTATTATTCAAATATTTTTATTTATAACGCATTAAGTAGAAAACTTTCTACTATAGAAGATTTTCTTCCCCCTGTGCGTTTCAACAAGAGGGGTATTTTCACCTCGTTATATGGAAGGAGTTATAAATGAATTACTCAGAATGGAATGGTTTTAAGGACGGCAACTGGAAAAACGCAATCGATGTAAGGAGCTTTATACAGACCAATTATACACCCTATGAAGGAAATGAGGATTTTCTGGCGGGTCCTACAGAACGGACTCAGGCGCTGATGAAAAAGGTGAATTATCTTTTTGCGCTGGAGCAGGAATTCGGGGGCGTGCTGGATATCGACACACAGACGGTGAGCTCCCTTACGAATTATCAGCCGGGTTATCTGGATAAGGAGAGGGAGATCATAGTCGGACTGCAGACGGATCGTCCTCTGAAAAGAGGCGTAAATCCCTTCGGCGGCGTTAATATGACAAAACATGCCTGTGAAGCCTATGGATATAAGCTTTCCCAGAAGGTTGAAAATGAATTTCAGTATCGGACCACACATAATGACGGAGTTTTTCGCGTCTATACGGATGAGATAAAGGCAGCGCGCAAAAGCGGTGTCATTACCGGTCTGCCCGATGCTTACGGAAGAGGAAGGATCATCGGAGACTATCGCAGAATAGCTCTGTACGGAATCGACCGGCTGATCGAAGGGAAAAAAAAGGATAAGGAAGAGCTTGGCCATAGAGATATGGATGTGGATAATATCCGCCGGCTGGAAGAGCTTTATCAACAAATCAGCTTTTTAAATAAGCTTAAAGAAATGGCTGCTATGTACGGGATTGATATTTCAAGGCCTGCGGAAAATGCGAAAGAAGCGGTTCAATGGTTATATTTTGGCTATCTTGGCTCTATCAAGGAGCAAAACGGAGCCGCCATGAGCCTTGGCAGAGTCTCCACCTTCCTGGATATATATTTTGAAAGAGATATTAAAAACGGGATCCTGACGGAAGAACAGGTCCAGGAAATACTGGATGATTTTGTGATAAAGCTGCGTATGGCCAGGCATCTTCGGACTCCGGACTACAATGAGTTGTTTGCGGGGGATCCCCTGTGGATCACCGAAGCAGTGGGAGGAACGGGGGAGGACGGCAGAACCCTGGTTACAAAGAACTCCTACCGGATCCTGCATACCTTATATAATTTAGGATCGTCTGCGGAGCCGAATCTTACCGTCTTATGGTCGGATCAGCTTCCGGATAGCTTCATGCGTTATGTTGCGAAGGTTTCCTGTGATACCGATGCAATCCAGTATGAAAACGATGACATCATGCGTCCTCAATTTGGCGATGATTATGCTATTGCCTGCTGCGTTTCCGCTATGCGTGTGGGAAAGGATATGCAATTCTTCGGCGCCAGATCCAATCTGCCGAAGCTTTTGCTGATGAGCCTTAACGGAGGGCGTGACGAGGTTAGCGGAGAGCAGGTGGCACCGGTGCAGAAGCCCTATGAGGGAGAATATCTGGAATATGAAAAAGTTTTGGAAGGAATGGTATTCTACCGGGAATGGCTGGCCAGAACGTATGTCAATGCCATGAACATCATCCATTATATGCATGACAAATATGCCTACGAAAAAACCCAGATGGCACTCCACGATACAGACGTTCACCGTTTTATGGCGTTCGGGATTGCCGGACTGTCGGTGCTTGCCGATTCTCTTTCCGCCGTCAAATACGGAAAGGTAAGGGTGATCCGCAATAAGGACGGATTGATAACGGACTTTGAAACGTTGGGAGAATATCCGGCCTACGGCAACGATGACGACAGAGTGGACGACATTGCTAAGGAGCAGGTTCAACTGTTCTATGAGGAATTAAAAAAGAACAAAACGTACCGGGATGCGGAGCATACACTTTCCATATTGACAATTACCTCTAATGTGGTTTACGGCAGAAAAACCGGCGCCACACCGGATGGAAGGGGAGCGGGAGAACCTTTTGCCCCGGGAGCGAATCCCATGCACAACAGGGAGAAAAACGGCGCGCTGGCTTCCCTGAATTCCGTTTCCAAGATTTCTTATGACTATTGCAAGGACGGAGTTTCCAACACCTTTTCCATCGTACCCCAGGCTTTGGGGCACAGCGAAGAGGAACGGTATGCCAATCTGACAGCTATTCTGAAGGGCTATTTTAACCAGAAGGGCCAGCACCTGAATGTAAATGTACTGAACAGGAAAACCTTGATGGAGGCATACGAGCATCCGGAAATGCATCCAAATCTGACAATCCGAGTATCGGGCTATGCGGTAAACTTTCACAAGCTTTCCAAACTTCAACAGAGGGAAGTGATCGCAAGAACCTTCCATGAGTCCATATGATGAAAGGCAGAATTCATTCGTTTCAGAGCATGGGTGCGGCGGACGGACCCGGAGTGCGTTTTGTGATATTTATGCAGGGCTGTAATCTGCGATGTGCCTATTGCCACAATCCAGACACATGGAGCCTGACGGGAGAGGAATACAGCCTCCTGGATGTGATGAAGAGAATACTGAAATTCAGACCATACTTTGGGAAAGAGGGCGGCGTGACGGTCTCTGGAGGGGAGCCGCTGCTTCAATGGGAGTTTGTTGCAGCTCTGTTCAAGCGCTTGAAGGAGGAGGGAATCCATACGGCATTGGATACCTCCGGAACAGGGAATTTGAAAGGAGCAAAGGAAGTCCTTAAATTTACGGATCTGGTTATTTGCGACTTGAAATTTTCTGCGGAAGAAGAGTATTTTCGCTACTGTAGAGCCGATATGACAGAGGTTTTGAATTTTATAAAACTAACGGAGGAAATGCAGATCCCTTTGTGGGTGCGTCATGTGGTTGTACCCGGATTAAATGATAGTCCGGCGGATTTACAGAAGATCGTAAAGATCGCGAGGCTTTTTTCTAATTTTAAGCGGTTGGAGCTGCTGCCCTTCCGCAAGCTGTGCAATTCAAAATATGAGGCTTTAGGGATCCCGTTTCCTTTCGCCGGTTACGAGGAATGCCCGGATTCAAAGATCGATGAACTAAACCAGTTGATCAAACATTTCTGAAGATACTTGTGACAGGGGACGGGAGTATTGGCATACAACGCTAATGTAAATTTTGGTGTGCCAATACCCCTGTCCCTGTCACGTTTTAACAAATGTCCTGTTGTGCCGCTTTAGCCGCATGATGTATAATAATATCATTGCGGCATCTTAGGGATCAACCCGGTTAAAAAAGCGGACAAATCGATTCAGATAAGAAGCAGGAAGAAGCAACAGGAGCTGTTATGGAAAAGGGAAATAAGAACATTACGAAAAGGCTCATCAAAGGATTTGTCATCGGAGCTTCCATGCTGGTGCCCGGCGCAAGCGGAGGCACAATGGCAATCATACTGGAAATATATGATGATTTGATCCATGCAGTCAGCACCCTGCGCCGGAACCTAAAAAAAAATTGCGCTTTCCTTGGAACCTTTACCCTTGCGGCGCTCTTGGGGATCCTGCTGTTTTCAAGACCAATGCTGGCGGCAGTGACTATGTGGCACAAGCCCATGCTTTTTCTGTTTATGGGAGCCATCCTTGCAAGCATCCCGCCCCTTTATCGAAAGGTGAAAGTGTCCAGAATAAAGCCGGTTAATGTGCTTGTGGCCTGCATAGGCGCCTTTATCGGTATTATGACCATGTACCTGCCGGAAGGCGTGTTACAGTTAAGCGCTCAGTTTGATCTATACTACTTTATCATGCTGTTACTGGCAGGGTTTATCATTGCTGTCGCTTTGGTACTGCCGGGTATAAGCGCGTCCTACATTCTGCTGATGCTTGGCATGTACGACATAACGCTTATGGCGATTAAGGATTTTAACCTGTATTATCTTGTGCCTCTGACCGCCGGAGTTCTTGGCGGCACGTTCCTGACTGCAGGTATTCTGGAAAGGGCAATGAAGCGCCATCCTCAGTTTACCTATATGCTGATCATCGGTTTCATGCTGGGTTCGCTGGTTCAGATTTTTCCGGGGATCCCGGCGGGTACGGAGACTCTGTACTGTATCCTGACTTTTTTCACCGGCTTTGTGCTCATTCTTTGGCTTGGAAGAAGGCGGCGGTATTAATGACGGGTTCCGGTCCTTTTGCTCCAAGCTTGCGAAGCGAGTCGGAGCTCTGAAGGAACATTAGGGGATGTGCACGTTGTTGCGCAGGATTTTTCGTACATAATGAAAAAGACAGGTCACTAAACTCTACATCAGTTTAATGCCTGCCTTTTTCCGAGGTGTACAACTTAGTACCTCCTCCTTTCTGCCTTCTGCCCAAAACCCATGATCTTCCGATCTTGCGCCCGGCTTATCGGTTTTTCTTAACCTCGGCAATAATCATTTCGATTAATCCTCAGTTTAAGAAGTACTCGCTTTTGCTATACGTTCCTATTTATTGCAACAGGTAACTTTTAGCTTTTGCTTCCGATGTAATGAAGGCTACTCATTTTCCGGTATCCTTTCAGTTGAGCGGTACCCACTTATCAGGTTTACCTTTTCCAAGGCTCCTTCTTTTGAGATTTACTCACTTACTGCGGCTTACCTTCTTTGAGTATCCTTATCATACAACATACTTTTTTTCTTGTCAACCCATTTTTCAGAAAATTTAAAATAATCTTTATTTTCTGTGAATGCCTTGGAATTCTATTGCATCTTCATACAAATTATGTTGTTGCCCTAATCTTTTATGGTATAATGCCGAATATAATAAGGTGTATTTATTAGAAATATTAACAAAAATGGAAGGAATAACAATCGACTTCTTTCTATTTTTAGATTTGTTAAAGAATAGTTAAAATTCAGATATTTCTTGTTAATAATTATTAATCTGCTATAATGTATAATAAAGTAGTTTGAAAAATTTGAAAACTGTGAAAGGTGATGGAAAATGAATAGCTTGGAGCTTGCAATTCAACTAGAGATGGACAGCAAAAGGTTCTATTTGGAACAGGCCGAAAAAACGGAAGACCGCGGACTTAGAGCCATTTTTATTACATTGGCAGAGGAAGAGAGTATACATGCCAGGATATTGAAGAACAAGGCGGATAACTTATCTTACGAATTGGTTGATACTTATGCAGAAATTAAAAACTTGTTCTCGAAGATCGGAAGCTATAAGAGTGAAATAAAAAAGATGCCTGATGCGCTTGATGTGTATAACCTCAGTTTAGAGATTGAGAAGAAGAGTAAGGACTTATATGAAGAGATGCTCCGGGAAGCAACTGATGAAAAGGATATAAAAATCTTTAAATATCTAATTCAGCAGGAGGAAGACCACTATAGAGTGATCGAACAGCTTATGGAAATGGTAAGGCGATCTGAGGAATGGGTAGAGTCGGCGGAATTTGGATTAAGAAAAGAGTATTAGGTTTTTTCTTGGTAAAATAAATAAAAGACCATGTAAGAGTTTTGATTTTTATTGAAAAACTATTTAAAACAAAGGTACATATAGCTTGATTAATTGGTAATTGTTAAGGGTATATTAATAACGCGGCGCCTTCCGTGTTATTTTTCTTATTACCGAACGGTATAAAAAATGACGATACATAAATCACAATGAATTTTTGTAAATCTTTACCGCTATTGTTACAAATATATTAAGATAATCAGGGAGAGTAATAATGGAAAAACAGATTGTCATTATAGGGGCAGGATATTCAGGCATACTGACTGCGAAGAAATTGGCAAAGAAATTGAAGCATAATGATGTTTCAATAACAATCATTGATAAAAACCCTTATCACACTATGCTGACCGAGCTGCATGAGGTAGCTGCCAACCGCGTAGACGAAGAGAGTATTAAAATTAGCTTGAAAAGGGTCTTTGCTGAAAGAAAGGTGCAGGTCAAGTTAGATACGGTAACCCACGTCGATTTTGAGAAGAAAATTGTAATGGGAACAACTCAGAACTATAGCTATGACTATCTTGTAATAGGAGCAGGTTCAAAACCCACCTATTTTGGGACCCCGGGTGCAGCGGAGTTTACATTCAAGCTGTGGTCCTATGAGGACGCCGTTACGCTTAAGGATCATATTCATACAATGTTCAGAAAAGCAGCCGGTGAAACAGATATGAAGGAACGAAAGAGACTTCTCACCTTCTTTATTGTGGGAGCAGGCTTTACCGGAGCGGAAATGGCCGGAGAGCTGGCTGAATATGCTCCGATCCTTTGCAAGAATTTTGAAATAGACAGATCTGATGTCACTATATGTAATGTAGATATATTACCACGCACAATACCTAATCTGCCCGAGAAGCTGTCAGACAAGGTTGAAAAGCGAATGAAAAAGATGGGGATCGATGTAAGACTCAGCACTGGTGTTGTTGCGGTGGGCAAAGATTTTGTAGAAACAAAACATAACGATGTGATTACCCGTCATGATACTTATACCGTAATATGGGCAGCAGGCATCGAAAGTGCCGATGTGACGGCTGAGGCCGCCAAAAACGTACAATCCGCAGGGAGAGGGCGAATATGTGTTGATCCTTACCTCCGCTCGGTAGACGACGAAAACGTTTACGTTGTGGGGGATAATATGTTTTATATACCGCAGGGTGAGGAGAAGCCTGTCCCTCAGATTGTCGAAAACTGTGAGCACAGCGCAGATACCGCAGCAAAAAACATCGTATGTGCCATCACAGGAAAAGGTCAGATGGAAGAATATAAGCCATCATTCCACGGCTTTATGGTATGCATAGGCGGACGATACGGTGTAGCCAGGATTGGATTCCCTGATGCTATGGTGAATCTCCCATCTTGGATTGCAATGTTTGCCAAGCATTTTATAAATATCATTTATTTCATCCAGGTACTGGGATGGAATAAAGTGGTCAGCTATATGAAACATGAATTCTTTACCATCAGAAATTGCCGAAGCTTCGTTGGAGGTCATTTTTCCAACAGAACGCCAAGCTTTTTGCTTGTGCCGCTTAGGGTATGGCTTGGAGCCGTATGGCTGTATGAAGGCGTTATGAAGGTAATGGAAGGCTGGCTATCAGAACCGAAGCTTGTTGGATTTTTTGGCGGCGCTCAAGGGTGGTATGACAGTATCATTAATGGTGTAGAAGGCGGCGGAGGCACAGATGGAACCAGCTCAGCAACAGAAGCGGCAACGGATAATATAGCTCAGGCTGCTGAAAGCGCATCTGATGCAGTATCCGGAGCAACGGGGGCCGGTGAAGGAGTAGCGGAAGGCGCTAACCAGATAGGTACAGTCATTTTTGATTTTGATTTTCTGGGATTGTTCAGCGCATACTTTGTAAGCGGTAAAGAGCTTGCGCATTCCACACTGTCGGATCTTGCTTTTAAGATGGATATCCCTCTGCTGAACTGGTTTATCGATACGTGGATTATTCCCAATGACGGTATGCAGATTCTCATGCAGACATTCATCGTTGTTGCGGAGATATTGATCGGTCTTGCGTTGATTGGAGGCTTATTCACGTTCCCGGCAGCAGGGTTCTCTTTGATCCTGCAGGCTATGTTCGTAACCACCACCGGATTGTATCTGGGGACCTTCTGGATGATTTTCGCGGGAATTGCCGTTTTAATAGGAGCGGGCAGAACCTTTGGACTGGACTATTATGCAATGCCGGCGCTGAAAAAAGCGTGGAAGAAAATACCGATTGTAAGAAAATCATATTTATATCATGATTAAGGAAAATTTTATGGGAAACGTTATAGAAATAAAATCCCAATACGAAGAATCAATCGAACAAGTAAAATATGAGATTGGCAGGATGTTGAAAAAGGCTCCGATTATAATACGCAGCTATACAAAGCATCTGGCCGCCTCGACCGGAAAGGGCATTCGGGCAGCTTCTGTTATCGCATGTGCAATGGATGAGGAAAATCGGATACCGGAAAATGCTGTAAAGTTGGCTGTAGCGGTTGAAATTTTGCATTTGGCAACTCTTGTGCACGATGATGTGATAGATGATGCCGACCTGCGAAGGGGAGAGATCACACTTCAGAAAAAATATGGCCGGAGGACCGCGGTGATCTGCGGAGACTATCTGGTATGCATGGCCTTGAAAATAGCTGCTTCCGTTGCGGAAGAGTCTACGCAGGAAGATTATATGAAATTTAAAATGCCGGACTATATAAGCCGGGTTTGCTTGGGAGAATTATACCAACATATTAATAACGGCAATGTTGACCTGTCAGTACGGCAATACTTGAGAATAGTTTCCGGAAAAACAGCAGCCCTTTTTGAAGCAGCATTTTATGTGGGCGCTGCTCTTGTTGAAAAGGATTTCCGTATAGTGAAAAAATATGCAAGATTGGGAAGATATGCGGGCATGATATTTCAGCTGACCGATGACTGCATGGATTTTGAGGCGTCTGAGGAATCGGCGAAAAAACCGGTCCAGTCAGATTATGAACAAAACGTGATCACATTACCTTTGATTTATACGTTTAAAAAGCTGGAGAATTTTAAGAATAAGGCAAGAGAATGCATCTTGCCCAGAAGTGAAATAAATAAAATGGTGTTGCAAACCGGCGGTCTGGATTATACGAGATTGGTGGCTAATGAATATTACAATAAATCCATGCAGCTGCTCCAAGATATGCAGCTGCCGCAGGAAAAGGAAAACAAGCTGAAGGTTATTCTGGATAAATCCCTGCGATTGTAGCAAGGAGACGGGGGTTGGAAAATACATGGTAAAAAAAATTTTGGACTATGTTGAGATAAAAACAAAGATAACAAGTATCTTTGCATTCTTAATGACCATTGCCTTCTTGTTTTACAGTAATCAGCAGATCGATTGGAGTGTAACCCTTATTTTCTTTGGGGCAATGTTCCTGTTCGATCTGGCGACAACGGCAATCAACAATTATATAGATACAAAAACCAACGATCAGAAGCTTCATTTCAAGAGAGGCAATGCCCTGATAATCTTGATGACTCTTCTGATTGCCAGCTTGATGCTTGCATTGTATCTGGTTTATCTTACTGATATCGTGGTACTTTTACTTGGGGGACTCTGCTTTTTGTGCGGTATTTTTTACACCTACGGACCGATACCCATATCAAGACAACCCTGGGGTGAGGTACTTTCCGGGATTTTTTATGGATTTTTTATACCGTTTATTCTGCTTTATATAAACATGCCGGAGGGGACTTATCTGGTCCTCACCGGAAATATGCAGACAATAAGCATCACCTTGGAGATTTTCCCGCTCTTGACTGCAATGATGCTCTCTATTATACCTGTGTGCTCCACAGCAAACATAATGCTGGCGAATAATATATGCGATCTGGAGCGTGACATCTTAGTTAAGCGTCATACCTTGCCATATTATCTGGGAGTAAGGAAAGCCCTCTATCTGTTTGCGGGAATTTATTACAGTTGTTATCTGGCATTGATGATTATGACTGCCCTTCAGATATTGTCCCCAATTTGCCTTTTATTCATGATAACGTTTGTACCTGTGCATAGAAACATCCGGTTGTTCTTTAGGGAACAGGACAAAAAAACAACGTTTATGGTATCTATCAAGAATTATTTAATAATGATGGGAACTATAACGATGCTAATATTTTTGAGCGGTTTGATTTTCTGAAAAGAGAGGCGGAGGCAGAGTGTATGAAATTTTTTAAAATAACAGATATTATAATAATAGTCTGTATACTTGCAGTCAGCGGGGCATTAATGGGAATTTATAAGTTTTTTATCTCTGAGGATGAAGTTAAGGCAGAGCTCTATTATTATAACGATCTGATCACAACAGTGGATCTAAGCCAGGGTAAAGAAAGATTAATCACCATACCGCAGGATAATAGTATATTGTTACAAGTCTATGAGGACGGCTCCATAGCATTTATTGAATCCGATTGTCCCGACAAAGTCTGCATTCAAGCAGGAAGGATAAGTAAAACAGGTCAATTTGCAGCCTGCCTCCCTAACGGAGTCGTAATGAAAATTGTACCTGAAAAGGAGAGTGATGAGAGAGATGTGGATCTGGTCATTGGTCAATAATACTGAAAGGATTGTCATGGACAATAAGCTTACGACTAAATCAATGTTAGAAAATAAGAATAAAACACAGATTATGGTACTGACCTCAATGGTATTCGCAGCTGCTCTGGTTCTTGCCATCGTGGAAAATATACTTCCGCCGGTTCCTATTCCAGTCCCGGGAGTAAAATTCGGATTATCTAATATCGCCGTCATGTTTGCATTGTTTTTTCTTGGAAAAAAACAAGCGTACACAATAGGAATTCTGAAGGCGTTCTTTGTTTTCATTACACGTGGGGCGATAGCCGGTCTGTTGAGTCTGGCTGGAGGGATGCTTTCTATAACGGTCATGATATTGCTGATGATAATTTTTAAGGATAAAATAACTTATATGGTTCTAAGCATATTTGGGGCGGTAAGCCATAATGTCGGTCAATTTTTTGTTATAACCATAATCTATGCGGGTATGAATATGTGGGCATACTTTCCGGTATTGCTGGTCTCAGGATTGGCAGCCGGGATAGTGACCTCAACGCTTTTAAAGTATATTATGCCAGCCTTTAAAAGGTTGCTTTGATAATTCAGTTTATTATGCCAGGAATAAGATAGTTGGCTTAATAATAAATTAGGGGTACGTTATAAGCCAATCCCCAGTAAAAAATAATTGGAGGAGAATTATGAAAAAGAAACTTGTATTATTATTGATTATGGCCATGGTAATGCTGGCATTTGCAGCATGTGGCACTGAAAAAACGAAAGATCCTGAGGGGACACCGGCAACCGGTGATGATGCAAAAACTGGTCTCGCAGTGATAACCTCTACTGAGAAGTCAGTGGATGCAGGTGAAGAAAACGGAGTGGCTCAAGTTGATTCGGTAGTTGTTGCCGTAACGGTAGATGATGCCGGAACAATCTTGAAATGCGCCATTGATACTGCTCAGACTAAGATCGAGATTTCAAATGAAGGCAAAATCGTTACTCCTCTTGACACCGTATTTGTATCTAAGCAGGAGCTTGGTGAAGAATATGGAATGGGCGAGTTGTCATCCATAGGTAAAGAGTGGAGTGAACAAGCCAATGCATTATCCGATTATGTAATCGGGAAAACCGTTGATGAAGTAAAAGGTATTGCTCTGAATGAAACGGGAGGTCCCGCAGATGAAGATCTTGCCGCGACTGTAACGATCAAGATCCAAGGATATATTGATGCGATAGAAAAGGCTGCAGCTAATGCTCAGAACCTTGGAGCTGCTGCTGATGACAAGCTCGGATTGGGTGTTGTAACAACTATTGCCAAGTCAGTTGATGCTGCTCAAGAAGAAGGACTTGCACAGGCTTACACATACTACACTGCAACCACATTCGATGCTGACGGTGTTATCACAAGCAGTATCATCGATGCTTCCCAGACCAACCTGAATTTCACAACTGAAGGCAAGATCACTTCCGATATCAATGCATCCTATCAGACAAAGAACGAGCTGGGTGATGCTTATGGTATGAAGGAGGCATCTTCTATCGGTAAAGAGTGGAACGAACAGGCTGACGCATTTGCAAAATATATCGTAGGAAAAACTTTGGATGATGTAAAGGGAATCTCACTCGAAGCGGGAGTTCCAACAGAGGAAGATTTGACATCTTCTGTAACTATCCATGTAAGTGATTTCATTTCGATCTTAGAAAAGGCAAATAACATGGCGAAATAAGAACTGATCGGTATGTTACTGTTCACATTGGCGAAGGCATTCGCTGCGTCCTCACCGACTGGTCGGGGTTTTGTATACTTCAGCCGATGCTTTCGCCAGTGTGGCGGTGACGACAGGATCAGCTCAGCTCATGATACGGAATACTGATATAGCGTATTCTGAATAACTATTAGAAAACGTTATACTAGTCATCGGAGAAAACACCTTGGTAAAAAAAATAACCGCAGTCATCATCGCCCTGATATTGTCAATTAATCTATCCGCCTGTTCCAGTCAGGAAAAGACCCGATACGAGGCGGAATTTCTGATGCTGTTTGATACCATTACGCAAATTGTCGGGTATTCTGAAAGCAAAGAGGAATTTGCTGATCAGGTACAAATGATTCATGACAATCTTGAAGAATATCACCAGCTTTATGATATCTACAACGGTTACGATGGAATTAATAATATGAAAACGATAAATGATCAAGCAGGGATAGCCCCGGTTGAGGTAGATCGCAGAATTATTGATATGCTTCTTTTTTCAAAAGAAGCATACGAGATGTCCGATGGCAAAATTAATGTTGCTTTTGGAGCTGTTCTGAAAATATGGCATGATTACAGGGATGAAGGGATTGAAAACCCGGAAAAGGCGGAGTTGCCGCCTGTGGAAATGCTGATGGAGGCTGCAAAACACACTGATATCAGTCAGCTTATCATTGATGAGGAAAGCGCAACGGTATTTCTGGCAGACTCTGGAATGAGTCTTGATGTGGGTGCCATTGCAAAGGGTTATGCTGTGGAGGAGATCAGCAAAATGGCATTGGACAATGGATTAACATCAGCATTGATCAGCGTGGGCGGAAATGTTCGTTCCATTGGTGTTAAAGCAGATAGCGGAGCCCGCTGGACTGTGGGCATTAAAAATCCACTCGATGTAGATGGCAAAAATATCAGCAGAGTGGAATTAGAGGATGCATCCCTGGTAACCAGTGGCATATATGAAAGATATTATACTGTAAACGGCAGGAGATATCACCATATCATTGACCCGGTCACACTGTTTCCTGCAGAATACTTTGCTTCTGTTTCTATACTCTGTCCTGATTCAGGCTTAGCGGATGCGCTTTCGACTTCTGTATTCACCATGCCCTTTGAGCAAGGATTGGCGTTGATTGAAAGCCTTCCCGATACGGAAGCTGTTTGGGTGTTTCATGACGGCGAAATCAGATACAGCTCAAATTACAATGAATATACCAATGATTAAATGATTAACAGATCCTTATCTTGAGCGCACAGCCGCCATTGCACAAGCACCTTCGTGTACGACCTTAAATCCTTTCTTTTCTGCAAATTCAACGATATCTTTATCGTATGTACCCGGTTGAAGCCAAATATATGGGTATAATTCAGGATTTAATTCTTCCAAGCTTTTTAATGTTATATCCGGAGGAATGACAAAATCAACGCATTCTGCTTTTTTTGGAAGGTCATCCAGACTTGCATAGCATTTGGACCCGTCCTCCATTTCCGTATAGTTGGGGTTTACGGCATAGGTTTCATATCCGTGTGAACGGAGCGTGTGATAAATTCTATTAGCGGTTTTATTCTGATTAGGCGTTGCACCTACAACTGCCCATACCTTTTTTTCCAGCATTTCATTCATTTTTTGCGTGTTATTACTCATCATAGAACTTCCATTTCTAATCAAGGCTATACTTTGCTCTATATTTAATTATTATTATCATTTTATCAGGGACAAAACATGATAACAAGAGACCGAGAGATGATTGCCTATATATTTTTAAATTATCTTATGCTAAAATAAGTAGTAAAATCAATGACCGATTGATTAATATGTTTAAGGAGGAATTATAAATGAGAGCAGTAATTACTGTGATCGGCAGAGATATGGTCGGTATTCTGGCAAAGGTGAGCACAATTTGCGCGGAGGCAAATGCAAATGTGATCGAAGTGACACAATCTGTGCTTCAAGAGTTCTTTGCCATGGTCATGCTGATTGATATAGAAAAAATGAATTGTGATTTGAGTCAGCTTCAGGAGAATCTTAAACAAAATGTACCAGGCATGAAAATACATGTAATGCATGAGGATATTTTTAACTCCATGCACCGCGTATGACAATGTGAAAAAATGAAAATGATCTATAAATATATTGGAGGTAGTAAATGCTTAATATGACTGATATCATGGAAACGATAACCATGATACAGGATGAAAATCTGGACATCAGGACGATAACTATGGGGATTTCTCTTTTGGATTGCTGCGACAGCGATATCGGCCGTTCTTGTGATAAAGTATATGAAAAAATCTATCGCTGTGCAAAGGATCTGGTTCAGACCGGATGTGACATTGAGCAGAAATATGGAATCCCGATTATCAATAAAAGAATTTCGGTAACACCAATCGCGATGCTTGTGGGCGCTTCGGGAGGGGATCCCTTGAAATATGCGCTTGCCCTGGACAGAGCCGCAAAAGACGTGGGCGTGAATTTCATCGGCGGTTTTTCCGCGTTGGTTCACAAGGGCTTCTCCCCGGGAGACAGAGAACTGATCGAAGCCATACCTCGCGCATTAGCCGGTACAGAATTTGTCTGTTCCTCCGTAAACATAGGATCCACTAAATCGGGAATCAATATGGACGCGGTAAAAACCATGGGAACGATCATACGGGAGACCGCTGAGCTTACTGCGGAAAATCAGTGCATAGGGGCTGCAAAGCTGGTTGTTTTCTGCAATGCGCCGGAAGATAATCCTTTTATGGCGGGAGCATTTCATGGGCCGGGGGAACCGGATTGCGTTATCAACGTAGGTGTTTCCGGTCCAGGAGTAGTACGTGCTGCTCTCAAGAAAACCGGTCAAGACTGTGATTTGACACAGATTGCAGACATCATAAAAAGAACGGCTTTTAAGATCACGCGTATGGGACAGCTGGTCGGCAGTGAGGCTTCAAATCGCCTTGGGGTTCCTTTCGGGATCGTTGATCTGTCCCTGGCGCCAACTCCTGCAATAGGAGATTCGGTTGCCTATATATTAGAAGAGATCGGCTTGGAGAAATGCGGAGCCCACGGAACGACCGCTGCCCTTGCATTGCTCAACGATGCGGTGAAAAAAGGCGGTGTGATGGCTTCTTCCAACGTAGGGGGCTTGTCAGGAGCCTTTATTCCTGTGACCGAAGATGCGGGAATGATCGAAGCAGCCCGCAGCGGTGCGCTGTCCATCGAAAAACTGGAAGCGATGACCGCTGTCTGTTCTGTGGGAATTGACATGGTTGTGATTCCGGGAGATACTCCCTCGGAGATTATTTCAGCCATTATTGCAGATGAAGCAGCTATCGGAATGATCAATTCTAAAACCACTGCGGTCAGACTGATTCCGGCGATCGGCAAGAGTGAAGGGGAAGAAATTGAATTCGGCGGTCTTCTTGGTAACGGACCTGTTATGAAGATCAACAAAATGTCACCGGCAGTGATGATCAACCGAGGAGGAAGAATCCCGGCGCCTATACAGAGCCTAAAGAATTAAAGGCGTCTGTCTTAAATTGCCGTTACAGCTCAGGCTTTTATCGGAATAAACTGCCGTAATGGGCAATCGGTGCAGCGAGGTAAGCTTGATTCGCCAGATTCGGATCCACATGAAAGGTAAAACGGACATGTGGATATTTTTTTTCAAAATACAGTTTGTTGGACTTTCGGTTTCCTATCATATAGGAGAAGGAGGGTCCATTGCTGTAAAAGCCTATAACTGGCGGAGTTTTTTCGTTAAAATTCTTTTGAGATTTTTTATCTGGAATGTGACTGCTTTTTATTATTTCTTGAAGCTGTTTTTCCAAGTTTTCTCTGGCAATCTCTGCTTCTACCAGCTGACGGAAGGCGGGATGATAGGTGCCTCCGATGATCTGACCATTTTCATTGATTATGTCTGTACTTTTGAGCCCGATCCTGATTACATTAATTCCCGAATTTTTTAAGATAAGGTACATTCCTTTTGCTGTTCTCACGGCATCCTCAAGCGTCAGCGGGATGTATTCCTTCCGTTGGTACATATGGTCCAATTCAGTGTTTTGTATGATGATAGTAGGATAGATGCGAGCTATTGAGGGCTTGATTTTTACCGCTTCAGCCGCTGACCGGATGGATTTCTCATGAGTGTCGCCGGGTAAACCGATCATCAGCTGCAGTCCCAGCTCAAATCCGTAATCCTTTACCATTTCTGAAGCCCTGAAAACCGATTCCCGGCTATGGCCTCTGTTGGACAGCCTTAGAACCTCCTCATCAAAGGATTGTACTCCAAGCTCGATGATATCCGCACCGCAGCTTTTCAGATTGTCGAGAATCGCGGAATCAATATAATCGGGGCGCGTTGAAAGATGTATTTTCTGAATCAGCCCTTTATCTTTGTATTCTTTCGCCACAGAAAGGTATTCCTGTTGGAGCCTTATTGGAATCCCGGTAAAGCTGCCGCCATAAAATGCTGCTTCCACTGTTTTGATCCCGCGGTTTGATAGTGTCGGAAGATATTTTTCAATGATATCCCTTACATCATCCTTTCCAAGTGGCTGCATTCTGGCCGTGATTGCCTTTTGATTGCAGAATACGCAGTCGTTAGGGCAGCCCAGATGGGGAATAAATATGGGTATGATGGCATGGGTTTTCACTAATAATTCTCTCTTTCTATCTATTTGGTACGGGTTAGATTTTTTGTTTGCGCTGGGGCAAGGCATTGGCTGCGGTTGAAAATCGGCTGTTGGAGGGGTTTTAACCGCAGCCAATGCCTTAGCCCAGCGTCACAGTCAATCATCTTTCAGTCTCTGACGGTCACAGCTGTATGATCGATCCGATATCCTCAAGGGGATAATCCTCGAAAAACACAACTCTTAATTTTCTTTCTTCTATGAAATTTTTTATTCTGAAGTAATCCGGATGATTACTTAGGTTTCCGTTAAATATGATTTCATCGTCAACACGTCCAGAGGCGCCTCCCAGGAAGCCGTAAGGGAAGGATTCCAGTTTTACATGTCCCGGTGTGGCAACCAGAGCATCGATGCCGTGGAATGTCAGCGCGGATGCGATCCCGTTGTCAGATGTGATTGCCGAGTTTGCATCCACTGAGACAGTATTGCACTTTGTATAACCTTGATTGACATGTACCAGACAAAGCTCCTTCTCAAGGGCAGCATTTAACAGGATCGGATCCGTATACTTGGTATTGTGCACGAAGTGTGTTCCCAGCTGTACTGCGTTATATATAATATTTTCGGGATATCTATAGCCCGGAATTGATGCGCCGGGGATGTATTTTATATTCCTTTCCATCAGAAGTTTTTCTGAGAAAGGAAGCAGATCCTTTGATACTATCAGCTCATCATCCAGCTTACATGCATAAATGTCGGGATGTGAGGATATTGCATCATAAACAGAAGCGGTTTTTACTACTTCGCACAATAAATGCCCCTTATTTATTAAATGATCCTTTAATACAATATTCGCATTTTCCGATATTAATATCATACTCATGGTGATATTATACACTATTTTCCTATATGGAATCAGCCTAATTAGGATTCTGAAGAGGTCTTTTCAATTGAAAACAACTATGATATAGTTATTACAATAAAAGAGTCTGCTCAATCATACAATAAAGATAAACGATTTAGGAAAGCGTAGATAGATTATGGTGAACATAGGTAATGACTGGGATAAAATCCTGGATGGAGAATTTGAAAAAGAATATTATAGAGATTTAAGAGAATTCCTGATACATGAATACAAGACGCAGGTTATCTTCCCGTCTATGTATGATATTTTTAATGCTTTAAAATATACGCCGTATCAGGATGTAAAAGCTGTTATCCTGGGGCAGGATCCGTATCACGAACCAAATCAGGCGCATGGTCTTTGTTTTTCCGTGAACAGAGGAGTTAAGAAGCCTCCCTCTCTTGTGAATATTTTTAAAGAACTGGAAAGCGATCTGGGGGTAAAGCTGCCGGAGCATGGCTGCCTTGAAGATTGGGCAAAACAGGGTGTTCTGCTGTTAAATGCTGTGCTGACAGTTCATATAGGGCGGGCGAATTCACACAAGGGTAAAGGATGGGAAATATTTACTGACCGGATTATAGAGCTTTTGAATCAGAGGGAAAAGCCCATGGTATTTCTGCTGTGGGGAGCGAATGCTAAAGCAAAGAGCAATTTGATTACCAATAAAAAGCATCTTGTTTTAACCGCTGCTCATCCGAGTCCGCTATCGGCTCATAATGGATTTTGGGGATGCCGGCACTTTTCCAAGACCAATAATTTTCTTTCCAAGTATGGAGAAAAAATTAACTGGGAAATCTTGTAATTCTGTTTATCACATCCGGGGCAGTTACGTTTGCGGTCTTTGTTTTAACAGGGATGGTTCTTGCACTGATTTTTAACAAAAATAAATAGGGGGATAAGGGAATGGGTATCGGAGATCTTGTGATTTTAATAATTTTAGCTATTATTGTTGTTATGGTGATCTGGGTTATTTCAGCATATAACGGCTTTATCCGTTTGCGTAATATGGTAGAAGAGGCTTTTGCCACGATGGATGTATATCTTAAAAAAAGATATGATTTGATTCCCAATCTTGTGGAAACGGTGAAGGGTTATGCCAAGCATGAAGCGGGCACTCTGGAAAAAGTTGTGGAAGCCAGGAATTTTGCTGCAGATGCTAAGACGATAGAAGGCAGGATCCAGGGAGAAAACATGCTGGAAAATACTTTGAAAAGCCTGTTTGCGTTAGCAGAGGCATATCCTGATTTAAAGGCGAATACAAATTTCCTTGATTTACAGTCACAATTGCAGCGGATCGAGGATGAAATCGCAAATTCAAGAAAATACTATAATGCGATAGTAAAAGAACTCAATACCAAGATAGAATCTTTTCCCGGCAATATTATTGCAGGAATTTTCAACTTTACCCGCAAGCCTATGTTTGAGGTAGGTGACGTTGCCGAAAGAGAGGTTGTCAAGGTCCAGTTTTAATAACACAGGAACGGATTTTACCGTTCCGCTTTTTTATTTGACAGGAAAGCATGTGTAAAATATGAAACGCATTAAAACAATTTTAATTCTGTTGATATTTACGGTCTTGTTTTTTGCAAATTTTGCAAATACTGTTTATGCCGATGCCGAAGCTTTTGAAACAAGAAGCTTTGACGTACAGCTGGATTTGTATGAAAACAATTCCTTTGTGGTGCAAGAAATTATAAAGGTAGACTTTACCGAGCCCAGACAGGGGATATACAGATATATTCCGTATAACGGGACGATTACCAGACAGATTGATGGAAGGACGGTAATTGAGCGATATCGTATTAAAATTTCGGATGTGGGGGTTACGGGGTTTGAATATGACACATACCGTGAGAGCGGGAATCTGGTTCTTCGAATCGGCAGCGCAGATAAGTATGTCAACGGTTCTCAGGAATATCGTATCAGTTACCGCTGTATTCTTTATGATGATGAGAACGAAGCCTTTGACAGCCTGTATTGGAACATTATTCCCAACAGTTGGAGCACTCCCATCGAAGCATCGTCTCTGACTATTCGCATGCCAAAAGCCTTCCATTCAGATCTGGCTGAATTGATTGCCGGCAGGTATGGACAGGCGGACATGGAAGCGGTGAGCTGGTCTGCGGACGGTACGATGATAAGAGCAAACACGACCAGAATTTTAGGAACAGGCGAGGGCGTCACCTTGCACATCATACTTCCAGAAGGCTATTTTGTCGGGGAGAAAACGACAGCCTGGATGCTTTGGGCAATGATGCTGCTTATTATCGCTGCTCCTTTATTGAGCATGCTGCTTTGGGTTCTGTTCGGCAGGGATCCTAAGGTAGTCAAAACTGTAGAATTTTATCCTCCGGAGGAAGTCAATCCCGCAGAGCTGGGATATATTATTGACGGCGCTGTAGACAGCAAGGATATCATTTCCTTGATTATTTACTGGGCGAATGAGGGATATTTGAAAATTCGAGAGGACGGTAATAAAGATTTTACGTTGATAAAACAGAGGGATATTCCTGAGAGCGCAAAGACATATGAACATACTATGTTTAATGGCTTATTCGATAACAGAGAGAAGGTAGCGCTTGAAGATCTTAAGGAGGATTTTTACGGAACATTTGAGGCAACGAAGGGGCAGCTTAAAGCATACTTCACAATGCGGAAAGAAAATAGGATATTTACACAAAACTCAATAGGCGCAAGGGTGATAGGACTGCTGCTTATGCTGGTACCAATGATTTCTTTATCTATATGCGGGGCGGTGCTTAATAAATCAAACGATATGTGGGTCGCTTTGACCATTCCGGTGATTCTCTTCGCACTCGTTGGATTCAGCTCATTCATTTCGGCTTACGATAAAAAAGACAGCCTTAAAAAGACAAAAATAGCAGGTCTGAACGCTCTGGGAGTGGTGTCGGTCGTCATATTTGGAGCAGGGACACTTCTATACAGCTATTCCGTATTGAACAATGTGCTGACGGGCATGGCGGTCGTTTTGGCTTCCCTGGTATCCTTGACCTTTACCATGAGGATGAAGCAGAGAACGAAGAAAAGCAGCAAGCTGCTGGGAAGAATACTGGGGTTCAAAGAATTTATCAGGACAGCGGAATTAGATCGTATCCGGCGCCTGGCGGAGCAAACTCCGGATTATTTCTATAATGTGCTGCCTTACGCATATGTTTTCGGTCTGACGGATAAATGGGCTAAGAAATTTGAAGGTATAACTGTTCAGCCTCCGTCCTGGTACGATTCCGGGTACGGCGGCACTCATATGTTTAATACCTGGATATTTATGAATTCATTCCATAACTACACGCATGCAGTTCAGCAAAATATACAAAATATATCAGTACCGCCTGCATCATACGGCGGTATTGGGGGTGGGGGTTTCTCCGGCGGTGGCGGCTTTTCCGGTGGCGGAATGGGCGGAGGCGGAGGCGGCTCCTGGTAAAGTAAAAAATTTCATGCCGATAACTAGTAATCATATAATAATGTTGGGTTTGATAAAATAATCTAAAACAACAGGTTGACGTGTGTATACCTATGTGGTAATATTGGGTATACACACGTCTACTTAATATTCTATCCGGTGCTTCCGTGCTGCAGACAGAATTTAGGCTGGAAATCACAAACTTCTAAATTGTGGATTTTCATCGTCTATTATTGAAAGGGGATTTATATATGAAACGAATCAATTTATCTGACGGGGAGTGGAATATAATGAACATGCTATGGGAAGAGGCACCCAAGACCATTACTCAGCTTACGGCTGCCCTGAAAGAGTCCACAGGTTGGGGCAAGCACACCATTATTACTATGCTTGGGCGTATGGAATCGAAGGGGGCGGTAAGATACGAGCAAGGAGTCAGAGCAAAGCAATATTATCCGGCAGTTGAGCGTGCTGAAACGGTGATAGGAGAGACCGAAAATTTTCTCGACAAGGTCTATTCCGGAAGCCTGGGACTGATGGTCAACACGATGGTGGAAAAGAATAGTTTATCAAAGGAAGAAATCGATGAGCTTTACGCTATATTAAAAAAGGCGGAGGAGGAAGAGAAATGATCGATACAATTATATCTTCATCTGTGCTGATTGTGATCATACTAACCATAAGATTTATGTTTAAGGGGAAAATCAACCCTATGGTGCAGTATGGACTCTGGAGTCTCGTGGTCCTGCGGCTGGCGGCATTTAGCTGGTTGAACCCTCATCCGATAGAAAGTGCATTAAGCTTAATGAATGCAGTAAACAGCGCTGAGATAACGATCCGAGGAGCATCGTCAGCAGAGCAAGTCATTGCGGGCAATGCAGAGGCAGGAACAATTGACAATGCTGTACTGATTATGGATAATGTGAAAACGGGTGTTATGACCAGCGGCAAGGGAATTTCCGCCGCCGCCGCCATAGACTGGCAGCTTGTGATTATGATTGTCTGGGCAGTTGGGGCTTTCGCTTTAGTGCTATGGCTCATTCTTGTAAATCGTAAGTTTGGCAAGAAAATATTTGAAAACAGAACATTTCTAATGTCCATTAGAGCAGATAACAAAGGTAAGCTTGCCGCTGATGAAATAGGGCTTATTCACGAAGGAACTGATATGAGAAAAACAAAATTACTGCCTGTATATGTGGTAGAAGAGCTTGACTCTCCCTGCCTTATGGGATACAGAGGTGAAGTGGCCATATATGTGCCTTCTGAGGTTGCGGCAGATAAGGAAAAGCTTCGTTTTGCAATTGCTCACGAGTTATGTCATTATAAGCACCACGACTTGATATGGGCGATAGTCAGAGGCAGTCTATTGGTATTTTATTGGTTTAATCCTTTGGTATGGGTGGCAGCGATCATGTCCAAACGAGATTGCGAGCTTGCCTGTGATTACGGTGTGCTCAAGGCCATAGGAAAGGAAGAGAGACTGGCCTATGGCAGAGCCTTAGTAGACTTAATAAGGCAAAGTGATCATAAAAGTGATGTTTTGCAAATGGCTACCACCATGTACGGCAGCGCAAACGGAATAAAAGAGAGAGTTACCATGATCGCAAAGAATAAGAAAATGAAGGCTGCGACCTTGAGCACCGTATTGCTGATTGTGATATTAGCGGTTGGTTGTACCTTTACATCAGCGCAAAATAATATAGCGGATTTGAGCGAGGAAGACAAAACAGAGATAGAAGCCTTCGCCATTAAATGGGCGGATGCGTTTTCAGCGAGGGATGCGGATACCATTTACAGCTTGTGCGAAAACGAGGAGCTATATTTAACAATTGGCGATATAGAGGAAAATGAAAAAGGAAAGTATTATTGGATGGGCTGGTCAAGCCCATGGCCTTGGGGCAACGATTATGTAATAGACCTGGTGGATTCTTCTCATATCGATATCTATTACTATTTCAAAACATCAACACCATCAGTTTATGTGGCGAAAGAAACGATTACAGTGAAAAAAATTGAGGATGAGTATAAAGCGATGCAGGTTACGATGAAGCACTTCGACAGAATTGAATCCAAAGCGGACTTTGATGAGGCTTATAAATTTGGATTTTATGACTTTACAAAGTTTGCGGCTGCTTATCAGACTCAGGCAGACGAAAATGCTTGGAACATGACTGAGATTCTTGAAAACCCAACAGCGGCAGCCGTACATCAATTAAATCTTGCCGGAGCCAAGGTCTCGGGTACTTACGAAGACCGAAATACGGAACCCCCAATATTTGTAGTTAAATTCACATGGGATGACGGCGAAGCGGAGGTCAACTTGATCCAGCCGATGCTGACCGATGAGAACGGTGCGAAAAGGCAGGCATCGATTTGGGTCGTTGTTAACGAAGATCCTGCAAACAACGGTACTAAAAATAACGATGCTGCAACTAACGATCCGCAGCACATTGAAAAAATCAGTTCATATATGGAAGAACACAGTACAAATGTTTTTTCTCCATACTATGAATTATTGGATTTTCAAATATCAAATTATCATGAAGAAATTGTAAATGGAAAAGTTGAGGCTGTTTTTCAATATAAGATAATCCATAAAAATTATGACAGAGATCCTGATACGGTTAAGTACATTAAAGAGGCGAAGGAAAGCGGTGACAGTAACTACTATCAGAGGTTATATGATGAATACCTGCAGCCAAAAGATATGAATTTTGATTCTTTAAAAACTGTTATAGATGAAAATGGTGAGATAACCTTATATTCTAAAAACCTTGCTATAGATACTGATGAATGGAAAGAAACAAAAATGTCTGATTATATTATCAAAAATTAACGGTAATCAATATATTAGCCGAAGATTTTCTGCGGATTGCGTTATAAGTCTAAGTGAAAAGTTTATAACAGAAAGAAGGGTAAAGATGAAACGATCAGCAATATTCTTGTTAGTAATTGTCTTAATGGCAGCACTTTTCAGCAGCCCGGTTTCGGTTGCTAATTCTCCGTTGACGGTGCAAATAAACGGTTCAGTTGTCAATGCCCCTGCATATATGGAAGTGATAGAAGGGCAAGTAATGGTTCCTTTGCGTTGGGCGGCCGAACAACTAGGAGCCAGCTCAGTAGAATGGGATCAAGCAACTCATACCGTCACCATTAAAACCCCGCAGGACTTTTATAATATGGAAAAATTAGATTCCTATGCAAATGGACTGCAAACCGATATTGATGAACAAAATGATAAATTATTGCCACTGCCGGAAAGAGCTAAAAAGCTGGAATTGTCCTACGGTGCCCCTACCCGGTTATGGGCATTAGAGCTGGAGAAATTTAAACCGAAGTGGGATGGTATGACTCTGCCAAGCCCCCGCGATAATATTACCATACACATTACCAGTGATGATGGCAATTATGAACACAGTTCAGTAGTATACAGCATAACAAACCATGAGAACCACTATTATGTACCAATGGATTGGCTGGAGTACTTATTTAAAGCAAGGGTGAGTTATGACGAAACCGCCAATGTTCTATCGATTCAAACTCCTGATTTAGAAAAAATTAAATCAGATATTGCCCTAATAGAAAATACCCTTATTCCGGTTAGTGCTGATGAGGCTGTAAAACTATGGGGAAGGGGAGAACAAACAAGAAATGGCGCCCTTCAATATGCTGCATTATCGCCTGAACTACGACAGGAAGCAGACAAAAGTCCTTATGTACGACAATCATACTGGGTTACCGGCGGATCAAGCCCTTGGGTAGGTCCCATAACCATTATAAACAGGGATAAACTCAGTGATACGAAAATAGAATATACCTTATCGTTCCCGGAAATCACTTCTAGCCCTCCGCACTCGACTGCGGCAGAAAAACTGATAGCAGAAAAGCGCTCAAACAATGGGCAGGAAGGTTGGTATATCACCCAAATACTGCAATCCAGCGGTTATGGGATTATTGACGGCATTTATCAAAGGCTGTCAAATTCTATAGACATTGATATTGATAGGGATGGAAAAAATGAAACGGCGCAAATTATGGTCAATAACAGCAGCAATAAGTGGGAGCTTGCTATAAAAGAAGATGACTCTGAGGCTGTTACAGAAATATTCAAAGATGACAAAAAGGGCTTTGGCGCTTCGCTTATCGCCGGAAATATATCCGACCTTGATGCGATAGATTTTCTGGCTATTACTGATTACAGAAGTATGCCTTTCGGCGGATATGGATATGAGTTGTATAGCCTTAAGGAAGGAGCTCTTGCGCAGATTGATCTTTCAAACATTACAAATGGTACCTTGTTCTCAATAAATGTTGACGAAAACAACAGGACGGCAAAAATAGAAGCAAACGGAGCCGGTACCACAGTGCAACTTTCAGACTTGGATCTGGATGGTTATAGACTCTACGGGAATGAATTTTGTCAAAACTTCTTCATTGAAATGGAACTGCAAAATGAAAAGGGAGATGGGAGGACAGAGCTTGTTACAACAGAAGTGATAGCGGCGACACTGCCGAATAGCTTAACGTATTTAAGTACTACCTATCAATATGTAAATGAAACTTGGGAAGTTAAAAAAACAGTGTTTTCAGATGAATTGCCTGCTTTAAAGACAAATGTCGGATTTTATTATTAAATAATAAAATAAGTGCATAAGTTATGTGTGGCCAGCATTTTACTTTTAAGTCGTTTAAGATGAATATAAAGAAATAATTATAATGGGAGGTGAAAATTCTGAAGAAGATTATATTTTTGCTTATTATGCTGTTAGTGTTACTAACAGGATGTTCAGCGGCTAATATATTAGATAAAACAGAGAAATATGAAGGTGAGGAATTAAGGATTGGAATCGTTGGTAATATTCCGGAAATCAGAGAATCACAGGTAAAGTTTGAAGAAATTGATTTCGGCTTCTTAAATGACGATAGCTTAGACTCAAAATATGATGCAATATTTATCACTAAAGAAAACTTATCTGAAGCATCTGATGCGGAATATGTCTCCATATATAAGAAATCAGAAATACCATTTTATTTTATTGACAACGAAAAATCTCATGTTAATTTTATTAAGGAAGACCTGGCCTATGAAGATGAACCGGCTTGGGAAGATGGGGCGTATATAACTGGTTTATTATATACTAAAAATAAGTATTGGGGGTATGGATTGTATAATGATACGGAAAGTGAAATAAATATAAAAGGTGTATATTCAAGGGTTTTTGAAGACATTTCAGAAATTAAAAATAATAAATTGCCATAAACTTGATCCACGGATCCAAAGCCCGGTTCAAATCGAACAAGTCGGTTTGAACCGGGCTTTGATTTTTTATTGCATTATCATTACAATTTTATTAACTGTATATGAACTGCTTGACTTCTCAATTCTACAACCGTAGAATTGAATAAAGTATCATTGAGTTAAATAATTAAATCAGATTACACAATCTATTAGTTTAGTAATGGAGATAAAATATGGAACGTATTAAAAGAATACCTGAGAGTGAATTGGAAATCATGATGATTATATGGGAAAGCGACCAGCCCGTTACATCAGCCTATGTGATGGAGAATCTGCCAAAGGAAAAAAAGTGGGCACAAACTACGGTTTTGAATTTTCTGGCACGCCTGGTAGATCGGGGATTTCTGGCTTTTTCTAAACAAGGAAGGGTAAATTATTATACCCCTTTAGTGGACGAAGATGATTACCTGCACCAAGAAAGTAAGTCATTTCTTGAAAAGATGCATATGGGATCCGTTAAAAATTTTGTGGCAGCCTTGTACGACGGAGAAGCCATAGATGAAGAAGACCTGCTTGAATTAAAGAAATACGTTGAAGAGGTTTCAAAGAAGAAATAAAGAGGAAAAGGGTATGTCAGGTATATTTCTTAACATTTTAGAGCTATCGGTCAGCATGATGCCAATCATTGGGCTCCTGCTGATTTTGAGTCCTTTAATCAGTAAAATATACAGTTCCACACTGCAATACTGGATATGGCTTGTTATTACGATAAGGTTATTGATTCCTTTTTCAACCGTGAAGGGCTTTCCGTTTATTTTTGAGATTCCTTTTTTAGAACGGTTGACTTTAGATAACCCGGCTATTGGGGTGACTGCATCAATAAATAATAGCCCTGTCTATGGAGCTGCTTTTCTGAAAACGATGCCAATGCTAAATGTTCTGGAGATCATAACAGCTTTATATTTTGCGGGTCTCATCATATTCATTCTATATAAATTGACTTGTTATATGATTTTCATAATAAGCATCCGAAAATATTACTGCATCCCATCACATAAGACCGTAGACGCAGCACTTGAAATCGGTCAAGAGGTAGGACTAAAAATGAAAAAAGATGCACCAGGCATTTATATTTGCAGAAAAATATCTGGACCAGTGGTTTTCGGAGTATTAAAGCCCGTACTGCTTTTACCGGATGAAAAAAATGACGATTTAAAGCTGAGAATGATTCTGAGACATGAAATGATTCATATGAAGCGCAACGATACCTTGTTTAAGATATTGCTTATGATCATATCGGCGATACACTGGTTTAATCCTTTCGTACATATTATGTCCCGCAGAGCAAGCAGGGATATTGAAATCTCTTGTGACACAAAAACCCTAAGTGGAGCAGATCATGAAGAGAAAAAGCTTTATAGCCTTATGATTCTTGATATGGCATCTCCAAGGGCCAGTAGAAGGTTCTCCTCATTCCTGACAAGCTTTGGAACCGGAAAAGAAAGCCTTGAGGTCAGGATCAAAAATATATTCAGTTCAACAAAACGGAAAAAAGGCTATGTGCCTCTAATCCTTGTGATATTTATCGCTATCTTTTTTGGGGCGGCTATGCAGATAAATTATCCGGCAGCGTATGCTGAAGAAGCAGGGAAGGTTGTTAGTGAAAGCGCGGAAGCGATGCAGGAAACAGAAACCATAAATGCCGATAATAACGAAGAAGACCTTCAAACCCGGGTCAGTGAAAATGAACACAATGAAAATCAGTCGGGGTCATCACAAAGTGCTGTATCGGACAAAGCAGCAGATATAAATTCAGATGAGTTGTCTCCCCATGCTGAGATTGTGGTAATAGACCTTGAACGTCTTGATTTAGGGGAAGAGTTGAATGAATGAGGGGGATTGCCATGAAAAAGAATATATCTATGATTGTGCTTATGGCTATATTGATAACCTGCATATTTTCTCAAACAGCTCCTACGGCGCATGCAGCCTCATCTGCTGTTACAGTCAAGCTGCCGTCCTTTATAGTAACCTTAAATGGAACTGCTATAGAAAATAAAACAAACCAATATCCATTAATAACCTATAAGGATATAACATATTTCCCTATGACATATTATGACTGCCGTTTTCTGGGACTCGAAAGTGTCTGGAATAGCAGTACAGGATTGAATGTTGCAAAAACCGGAGTAAGTTGGGATTATCATAAATACAAGGCAAAATCGTCGAATCGCAGTATTTATACAGCAGCTAAAGCGAGCTTTCCGATAAAGGTCAATGAAGAATTCATTGATAATTCAAAAGAAGCTTACCCGCTATTGCTGTTTAGAAATGTTACTTATTTCCCTTTGACATGGCGTTTTGCAGTGGAGGAATTCGGCTGGGACTATTCCTTTGATAGCAAGAATGGATTAATGATCAATTCAACGAAAAGCGGAAATGCCGCAGCAGGACAGATAACCTTATCGATAGTAACCCGTGAAAATGGTGAAAAAGGCGCCTTTACAATGGCCGGAGATTATTTTTATTATGAAGGCTCTAATGGTATAATTTATCAGGTCCCCGCAGCGAATCCTACTGAGAAGAAAAAAGTATATCAACTGCCAGAAGCAGGCTATGGCACCAAATATGTATACGCATCTCTTAAAACCGATAATGGCAAGGCATTGCTCAGTTATCACACAGGCGGAGTAACAATGGGGTCAGATCATCTTATCCGGCTTAAAGACGACGGTACCTCTGAAGTTCTCGACATCGGATATTCGCTTATGAAAATATGCGATGATTATACTGTGCGAGTTGAACAAAGGTTCCCTTTTAACGTAAAAAACTTACAGATTAGAAAGAATAACGAAAAAGAATATGAAAATGTAGGTGATCCAGACTATTCTTATGGCATGTACATTTATGAACTTGGGTCAGGTAATAATAGATCACGGAGTGGAAGGTCAAGCAATGACTTGTATTTAATCAATAATGATATATATGTGTTGGGGTATTATGGCTATTATTTGGAAGATAATAATGCTGCAACAACAGGTATTTACAGAGTTAACATCAACAGCAATGAACAAGCCAGATTGTGTGATAATGAAGTGACAAGTTTCAAAATAGTTGATAATACAATATATTTTGCCGACCAAAATAATTTTATTTATAAAATTTCTATTAATGGCGGCAAAGCTGAGTTACTGGTAGATGAAGCTGTGAGTTTTTATGAGGTTTTGGAAGGTAAACTATATTATTCATTGAAGGATAACAACCAGCTTTACATCTATGGAAAAGAAGAATCTTTGAATCCGGGCGGAAAGGTTAAGAGCCTTGAAATTCAGAGTGGTTATGTGGTAGCCGTGTTTGAAAAGGATAGCCTATCTCAATATAAAATGATGATTATCGATGATACGGGTAAGGTAATATATAAAACCATTGAAAACGTGCTCTTGGTACGCATAGAGAATGGGAAGGTAGTGTTTGTTAAGAATAATTAGGTCTCTTATCTTGTCAAGAATACTTTTATAATAGCCTTAGGAGGACTTATATAATATGAGGAGTGATATATCGCTGAATGAAAAAGGCATTGCTGCTATTGCACTGTTTATTATAATGTCCTTATTGCTTTCCGGTTGCTCTATTGAGCCGATCATAGAAAAAAATTATATTTATAATGGGGAAAGTAAAAGCTGGACAGGTGAATATAAGCTTGATTATATTGTAGATTTTCCAATAGAGGATGGTACAGTTTATGCAAATAAAAGAGAAAATCGTACTTTAATCGGTTAAACCAGCCGATCGATGGTAGGGTTTACGTGCCAATACTCTTTTAATCGTCGATATTTTTCACCTGCGGCAGCGCTTTTTCTTCCGGTTTTGACAGCGCGTATCATGATGTTTTTGGAGGTATGCTCAAGGCTGGCAAATTCAACCATTGATACTTCATAGCCCTGTTCTTCGAGTTTCAGACCGCGAAGTCCATCGGTCAGGACGGCGCAGAACCGTTCATTGAGTATCCCATGCTTGAGGATCGGCTTGTGAAGATCATTCGAAATCTGGCTGAACAGCTCATGCTGGCAACAGGGAACGGATAAGATGACGGAGGCACCCCAATTTACAGCCTTAATCAAGGCATAGTCCGTAGCGGTATCGCATGCGTGGAGCGTAACGACCATATCGATATCGATATTCGCCTTTTCCGAATACTCTGCGATATCTCCTTCCAAAAATTGAAGCTCTTCATATTTCAAGTCTTCAGCTATCATATTACAAAAATCAATAACATCAGTTTTTAAATCAAGGCCTATTATTGATACATTTTTACTAAGTATTAATTTCAGATAATGATAAAGAGCAAAGGTGAGGTAAGCTTTCCCGCATCCAAAATCAATAATGCGAAGAGGTTCTTGACTTTTCTTATTATCCGGAAGGGTCTTTTCCGGCAGGAAGGGCAGGACATCAGAGACGATTTCTAAAAATCGGTTGATCTGGCGGAATTTCGCATAGTGCTTTTGAAATACTTTCCCGCTATTATCCATGACTCCAAGACGAATCAGGAAATCAAAGGGGGTACCATCAGGCAGTATATACTTTTTTTCTTTGTTATGAGCAAGCTGTGGCATAGTCTTGGTTGCAGACTTTTTTATGATTTTAGGCTTATCCGTATTGGAGACAAGTATTTGATAATCCGCATCAACGCAAAACAAATTGATTTGTTTGTAAGTATCATAGATCAATTCTTCAAAAAGAGGCAAGCATTCCTCTTTTTTTAAATTGCTGTGAGTCACTTTATTCGTAAAATGATATTCAATCTGATAGCACAATTCTCCCTGCAGCAGCAAGGGACGGACAATCGTTTTCTTGAAAAGGTTAGACTTCTTTCTAAGGCTTCCGAAGCTCAGCTTGATCAGGGTTTCATTTTCCAGTGAATATCTAAGTATTTCAATAATTTTTTCCATGATGTATCCTCGATATGCCTTCACTTTTACTGGCTCACAGAATTTGCAGATTTCTACTGCGTTTTTCGATATTTGATATTAGTATAACACAGGATTAAGATAATAACGAGAATTTTGATCACGTGATAGCAAAAGGTACATTTAAATACTCAGCAGCAGCCATGGCAAGTTGTTTCCCGATAGAATCAATGTTATCCCTCACCCAAGCGGCATCTGCATAATTGTCACGGTAAGCGATCTTAGCCAGAATTGCAGGAGCTTTTGTCCTTCTTAGTTCAACAAGGATCGTCGTTGGTATCACTTGAACAAAATCGGGAGCAGGATAGATGCTTCTTATTTTTTCAGCTATCATTTTTGCTGCTCTGTTACCCTCTTTGCTTATGGCAAAATAGTAAATGTCAGGACCTTGAAAAAGCCCTCTCATGTTTTCGGGAGACGAATTTGAATACAGCGCCAGATGCAGATCATAATTGCCGGCATTGGATTGCGAGAGGATTTGGGATAATGAATTACCCGGATCATTTCTTATAAAATCAATACCGCTTGCTCTCAAAAAAGGGATCATAGCGTCTGCAATCAAATTCATATAATATTCTTCATTTCCGCCAATCAGCCAGGAATCAGACTCCTGTGCGGATGGACTTAAATATATTCGTGGCATGTTATATGATTCCTCCTTTTACCCGGTTATTCTCATGTTCTTATCAATATCATTTTCTGTATTCATATTATGAAAAAAATGTTATCTTGTGAATTGTGGTAAGCCAGAGACGAGAGATAAAAACTATCTTTGTCCCGTCATATTAATAATTTTTGAAAAACGTTGGTTAAAATGTGGTATATTAATTTATGTTGAATGAATTGTTCAGCAAGCCTTAAAGCTAATTCAATAAATCATAAGGAATAAATAAATGAATAAAAACTTTAACGATTTAGGCATTTCTCCTCCCATCTTAAAAGCAATTGAAGAGATGGGCTTTCAGAAACCCACCGAGGTGCAGAGCAGAGTAATACCCCACATCCTCAATAAAATAGATATGATTGTAATGTCAAAGACAGGCAGCGGTAAAACAGCGGTTTTCGGCATTCCCTTGCTGCAGATGTCGGATCCGTCCTCCATGGAGCCTCAATGCCTTATTCTGACTCCAACCCGTGAGCTTGCAGTTCAGATCGATAATGACCTGAAGCAGATGTCTGCTTATCTTACACACAAAACAACTGCTGTCTATGGACAGCATAGCATGAAAGCTGAAATCCAGAATCTGAAGAAAGGAGTTTCTATCGTAACGGGAACTCCCGGCCGCATTTATGATCACATACGCAATGGTCATCTTAAGGTGAAGCAGGTCCGATATCTTGTTCTGGATGAAGCCGACAGAATGCTGGATATGGGCTTTATCGATCAGGTGTTCAAAATCATCAAAACTCTCTCGAAAGATAGAATCACTCTTCTTTTTTCGGCTACCATGCCATCTGAAATAAAAAGCATATGCCGGGGTTATATGAAAAACCCAATTACGGTAGAGATCGAATCTCAGACAAAAACCGTTGACACCATAGATCAAACATACTATCGGGTAAACAAAAATGAAAAACGTACTCAGATTCACCGTATATTGATGACCGAAACTCCGGAAAGCTGCTTAATCTTCTGTAATACTCGTTACGCTGCGGATCACGTTCATAGGTTCCTGTCTTCAAAAGGATATGCGTCACAGGCGATCCATGGAGATATACCTCAGTCAAAAAGACTGAGAATAATGGAGCAATTCAAGAACGGAGGCATTCATTTGCTTGTAGCTACCGATGTGGCGGCACGCGGGATCCATATTGAAGATCTGTCCTTAGTTGTAAATTATGATGTACCGCTTGAAAAGGACAGTTACGTTCACCGTATTGGACGTACCGGACGAGCCGGTAAAGGTGGCCGAGCCATTACCTTGGTAACCAGTGATGATATTATGAGTCTTTATGAGATCGAGGAGCATACAGGCTCTTTGATCAAAGAATCAGAATTACCTTCTGATTCAGTTGTGGAGGCGTCTAGAGAAAATGCTGAAAAATGGATAAAAGAAAAATATCAAAACAGTGTTTTGGCTGCTGCAAAGTCTGCAAAAGAGAATCATAATAATAAGCCGAGAAAGAAGTCAGGTTATAACAAGGACAAGCGCAGATCTCGACCGGCTAAAGAAACCGGCGGGGTTCAGGGAGCTTCTGGAGACAAAACTCCGGGTGATGTTCGCGATAACTGTACCAGAACGCCCAAGTGAGAACGAAAATTTCAATTTATGCAAACCCCAACAGACGAGCAGTACTCGCCACAAAAAAGCATACCACAATGCCTGTTACCGTCGGTATCAGAAAAGAAACCAGAGTCCATTTCCAGCTCCTGGATTCTTTTTTTATGGTCAGACACGTCGTACCGCATGGCCAATGCATCAAAGAGAACAGCATCATACATAAAGCTGTGAGCCAGGTCCAGCCATTGGAAACAAGCAAATCTCCCAACTGCGTAAAGCTATCCAGCTCGAGCATACTGCTTGCGGACATATAGCTCATTATTACGATAGGGATCACAATTTCATTAGCTGGAAATCCGAGCATGAAAGCCAAAAGAATATACCCATCCAAACCGATAAGCTGTGCAAAAGGGTCTAAAAATATTGCACATTGTTTAAGTATGCTGATATCGCCAACGTATATATTAGCCATCACCCAGATGACCACACCTGCGGGGGCAGCAACCAGCACTGCCCTGCCCAGCACAAACAGGGTTCTGTCAAACACCGACCTTACGATCACCGTGCCGATCTGAGGCTTCCGATAGGGTGGCAGCTCCAGCGTAAAGGAAGAAGGAAGCCCTTTTAATATTGTTTTGGATAATATCCTTGAAACTATCAGAGTCATAGCGATACCCAGGACAATTACCCCTGTTAAAAGCAGCGCTGACAGCACAGATTGGAAAGGGCTCGCCGCATAGCCTGCAAAGAATATTGTAATGATAGCGATAAGAGTCGGAAATGCGCAACCACTCTAAGGGCAATTTTGATTTATACGACGAATAGAGCGCTGACAATTCGCTATTCGCCGTAAATAAAAATATGTAAGTCTTGTCCATCCCATTCAATCTTTTGAATTAGAAGTCTAATAAGGTTTCGCTTCTCATAAATGGTTAAGTTACCAAAGTTGTCTTTGAGACTACTTAGTGCTCTTGAAATTATGTCTAATTGGATAGACCTGTCAGAGAGATTGTTTATACTGCTTTGTAGATTTAGTTTTTCTTCATTTAACATTTTAACTTCATTATCCAGCTTTGAGACTTCACCATTTATGCGTTGTATAAGTGCAGGTGCAAGTTCATTGTCAAGTTCAGTATATGATAAAGTCTTGATGAGATTATCAATCTGATCATTTAGCTTTTTTATTTTAGTTTCTATTTCTTGTATTGGATTAGACTTTATCTCATTCTGAAAGCGGCCCTTTAAGTTTTCCAACAGCTTATAAATATTGGAGTTTTCATTTGCATAATCCATGAGGTACTCGCAAACCATATCGTCTATTTGCTGACCATTCAGATTTTGGCAGTCACATAGACTTAGACCTCCACGCATTTTACTATTGCATATGTAGTCAAATAAATCCGCATTATTGTTGCGGAACTTAGCAAACATTTTGCTCCCGCATTTGGTACAGTAAACCATACCTGATAATAAGGAGTAATCGTTATGAGCCTTTACACGATTTGGTGAGGGCTTATTCTCTTCAAGCATTTCTTGAACCTTCACCCATGTTTTACCTGCAACAATACCTTTATGCTTGCCTATGGAGATGATCCATTGATCTTTAGAATTACGAGGAACATTTTTCTTTGTATAGTCACGCTTATTATAGGAAAGTAATCCAAACTTGTCGGAACACTGGTATTCTTCAAAGCAGACATCTGAATTAAAACTGATAAAATAGTCTCTGACATCTTTATCGGCGATACAATAAACAGGATTTTGAAGAATTTCTTTAATACCAAGTAAAGAATAAAGTTTACCTGTGCGGGATTTGATATTATTCTTTATGAGGTACTTACTAACCCCTGAAACTGAATTAAACTCTAGGAATTTATCATACATGGTTTTGACTACATCTATTTCATCAAGATTAATTTTTAATTTACATGAGTGCTTTATCTTGCCGTCTAAAATAAATTCCTGTACCTTTTCTGAAGTAAAGCCTGTAGGGGTGGTGCCACCTAACCAACGCCCAGTTTTAGATAGCATCAGCATATTATCACGTACACGTTCTGCTATGGTTTCTCTTTCTAATTGAGCAAATACGGAAGCTATGTACATCATGGCTTTACCCATAGGAGTGGATGTGTCAAAGTCCTCTTTAATACAAATAAAAGAAGTACCAAGTTGTTTTAAATCTTCAATTAAATTAGAGAAATCACTCACACTACGACTTATACGGTCTAACCTGTAGCAAATGACATAGTCAAAACCTGCTTTTCTAATGTCTTTTAACATTCGCTGAAAATGCGGTCTTTCTGTGTTCTTGCCAGAATACCCTTCATCTTCGTAAATAATGATGTCAGCTTCATGTGAGTCTTTAATCTTTAAAGATATATACTCTTTACACATCTCTATCTGATTTTCAATAGACTCACCTTTGCCAGTATATACTGATTTACGAGTATAAATTGCTATTCGCAAAGAGATTCAACCTCCTTTGATTTAATATAGTCATTTATTATTTTAGAACAAAGGTTGGATACGGATCTTTGTTCTTGGGTGGATAGCATTTCTAATTTATTTTTCGTCTCTTTAGAAATGGTAACCAATATCCGTGTGTTTTGGTCTGATACAGCCATTTTTTCACATCACCTCTTTATAATTATATCACAGTGATTCACTTTTGCGAAGGTGAATTATATATTATTATTTGAATTTTTTTTAACTCATAGTGGTTTGGTGGTTGGATAGAATTATGGAAAATATTGAAAACCTGCTGTTTATCGGGCAGGTTTCGTTATGCCAAATATTGTAAAATCAATATTACACGATTATGTGATTTTTAATGATCATTTTATTATAAAAGCGTGATTAGCCTTGACTAATATTAGGATATCGGCTATACTTATCAATAAAAGTGTGATTATCATACTCAAAGAGTATATAATAATGTGTTGTTTTGGAGGTGGTAGTATGGAAAGACTGGTTATGCAAAAACTGCTGGATTGGAAAGACTCCAAATATAGAAAGCCGCTCATCTTAAAAGGGGTGCGTCAGGTCGGTAAGACTTGGCTGCTCAAAGAATTTGCAAAACGCCATTATGGAAATATGGCTTATTTCAACTTTGACGAGCACCCGGAATATAAGCAATTTTTTGAGAGTACTAAGGACGTAGAGCGTATTCTGCAAAATCTGATGATGGCAAGCGGTGAAGTCATTAAACGAGATAACCCGGAGGACACGCTCATTGTTTTTGATGAAATACAGGAATGCCCGAACGCATTGAACACATTAAAATATTTCTGTGAAAACACGCCCCATTATCATGTGGCTTGTGCAGGATCATTATTGGGCATTGCATTGTCTAAGCCTGCTTCCTTCCCAGTTGGGAAAGTGGATTTTTTAGAAATCATGCCCATGACATTTACGGAATTTTTAATGGCCAATAGTGATGGTAACTTTGCCGATTATATGAAAAGCGTAGATAGAATTGAGCCGATTCCAGAGGCATTTTTCAATCCCCTCTATGAAAAACTGAAAATGTATTTTGTAACAGGAGGAATGCCTGAATCCGTTCGCTCTTGGGTGCAAGACCGGGATGTGGAGCTGATGCAGCAGGTGTTGTCTAATATTTTGGGAGCATACGAACGTGATTTTGCCAAACACCCTGATCCCAAGGATTTTCCAAAGATATCGATGATATGGAAGTCTATACCTTCCCAACTTGCAAGGGAGAACAAGAAATTTATCTATAAAGTCGTTAAGGAAGGTGCCAGAGCGAGAGAATATGAAGATGCTTTGCAATGGCTTTGTGATGCCAATCTGACTTATAAGATATATCGCAGTACCGCCCCGGGACTGCCCATTTCAGCATACGATGATTTGTCTGCATTTAAGTTATACATGGTAGATGTAGGCTTGTTACGAAGGTTATCTCTTTTGGCTCCTTCGGCATTTGGTGAGGGTAATAGACTGTTTATAGAGTTTAAAGGGGCTTTGAGCGAGAATTATGTCCTGCAAGCACTACAAAACCAGTTTGAAGCCATGCCACGCTATTGGACGATGGATAACCCGAGGTATGAGGTTGATTTTCTTATCCAAAGAGAAAATGACATTTTGCCTGTAGAGGTTAAATCGGAGAGCAATGTGGAAAGCAGAAGCTTGAAAAAATACAAGGAAAAGTACGGTGATAAGGTAAAGCTTCGTGTGCGCTTTTCATTGAATAACCTGCGCCTTGATGATGATCTACTGAATATTCCATTGTTTATGGCGGATTATGCTGATAAAATTATTGGGATGGCGTTGGAACGTATAGTTTGATGGGTACGATAACCACATTGCCCTTTATTAAACTAAGAAGAGGCAATATTAATACAATTTATGATAAATAAGGTAATCCAAATAAAATGCCGAATATATTTTCAAATTGAGAAAAAAGGGCTTACTGATTTGTAGTATAGAAGGAGGGGATGAGGTATGGCGACATTTTTTAAGCTGTTTTTGACATTCAACGCAACATCAACAATGATTGTTGTTTACTTGATAAAAGAGCGGTATTATCTGCTCTGTTTGGAAAAGTTGCCTATATGGGTATCGTATATAGCCTTTCTTTTAATCCCTGTGGTTTTGACAGGTATCAGCCTTTTGATGGAAAAATTACTTAGCAAAGATAATATAGAATGCAAAATATTGAGCGTTGAAGAAGCAAACAATACTTTTTTACCTAGTTATCTTGGGTATTTCTTTGTGGCTCTCGGGGTTGAGTCAGTAGAGTCGATGATATTTGTGTATCTAATCGTCTTTGTGTTTACGTTATTCTCGCAAACCTTGTATTACAATCCGATATTTTTGTTGCTGGGCTACAAGTTTTATTACATAACGACAGAAAACAATGTAAAGTTATTCATTATAAGCAAGAGAGAAATCAAATCCGCAAAAGAGACTGTATTTCCAAAGTTGAGACGTATTAACAATACCACATTTATTGAAGAGGGGGAAAAAACAAATGAATCACACGATAGCAAGAATTAGAAGAAGAGAGCCAGGTTCTAAATATCGCAAAATACTGTCAGGAGAGACTATATATACATTGCCTGATGACCTCACTCCTCATGTGGCTTATAGTCCTACTCATAATTTAGACGAGGACTGCTGGTTTGGTATTGAGAACTTTTCGCAAGAGGCATTTTGTCTTGGCATATTGCAGCCAGTTTTTGTGTCTGCTGAATATGATACACTTTTATCTCGTGATGAAGCAGATAAGATAGATTTTATATTTTCTTATCAGGACGAAAACAACTTGCCAGTTTTTTATTTTCAGAACATCACAAAGAGCCAATTGCAGTATAAAAGGTTTATCAGGCTCGGGGATGATTATACTTTCAACGATAACAGTAGGAACATAACCATTAATTCGATTCCTGATGCTATTTACATACCGAGCAGTGACATTATGTATTTTAAAAGGTTGTCTGCGGTATCAGGCATATTTGATGGTATATCTGAACTCTATCGTGAAGCGACTCAAGAGGAAACAGCTAACTTTTTGGAGAATGATTTTATCAGCTTGCAGGATGATTTTTCAGCTGATAAAGTTAAACAGGCTAATAGAAAAAGGATAGCAATGGCAGTTGACACAATAAGAAGATTTGATGATGCTCAAAGGACTGCTGTATTTGGGTGCATACGAGATTATTGTCCTGGCTTAATTGCTGAGGATGGCGCTTTCAATATCAGCAATGAGCAGGAATTAAAATTTTTACTGTATGGCATTGAGCAGCGATTCTACACTACGCCTGACGGCAGGGAAAGAAGGATTGCAAACTCAATTATTCCAATAAATGGAGATGCTAACTAAAAATAAATTTTAAGAAGATGTGGAAACAAATCATCGACAAGCAGGAACTTCCGTTTTTGTTTTTGGTGAGGTTAAGGCTTGCGACCTGAGCGGGTGTCAATCCACACAAGGCGGAATGTGGACTTGTTTGAAATGTCATCCTTAAAGCTTTGAAGCGTAATGGTTACATTTCAATTGAAAGTATAGAAAGTACATGCCGGGTTATGAATTGCGGCGTTGACGATATTTTGGAATTTATATCAGACAAAGAGGAATGCTCAAAATGAATAATATAAATGAAATTAATACACTTCAGTATTTGGGAAGTAAGTCTCGGATTCTGAGAAATATTTGTGAACCAATACTATCCCATAGAGGAATTGACACAGTTGTTGACCTATTTGCAGGAACTGGGTCGGTTGGCTATGCTCTCAAAGACAATTATAAGGTAATTAGTAATGATGTTGAATTTTATGCCTACACCCTTAATAAAGCAATATTAAAAGGATGTAGTTTCACTAAGCAAGAGGAAGATGTTTTTTGGGATAAAGTAGATGCTTTACTGCAAGAAATTAGCAAGGCAGTGAAGCATCTTCTCGAGGAAGAGTCTGCTTATTTTGTTGAGGAAGTAGATTATGTTCAATATAAAGAGTTCTGTGAAAATACACCTTCCGTTTTTTGCCCAACGTCTGGATATGCCAGATATAATGAGCTTGAACGGTTGGTTAATCAAATAAAGCCCGGGGGAGGCCAATTTCAAGAAGTCGATTTTCCCTGCCTTTTCTTAACATATTATGCTAATGCTTATTTTGGCATTGCACAGTGTTGCCAGATTGATGCAATTTGTGGAGTTATACATTCATTGAATGACAGCCAACAAAAAGACGTCCTACTAACAGCATTAATGTCAACCATGAGTTTGACAGCTTCTACAACTACACATTTTGCTCAATATCTAAAAGCAAAAAACAAGTCAACATGTAAGAATCTTATTGAAAAGCGCAGATTCAATATTATTGATGGAATGCGTCAGAAGCTTGTGACATATAGAACAGATGAACTTCTTGATCAGAAGTTTAGCAAAGCTGAGTGTTATAATCTAGACTATATTGATTGTTTACAACAAATTCATCTTGATTCAAGTACACTGATATATGCTGATCCGCCCTACTTTAAGGAACATTATTCGCGATATTACCATGTGTTAAATACCCTTTGCTTATATGATTATCCAGATATGGCGATAAATTCTCAGACGCACAAGTATACTGTTGGAAGATACCGTGTAGACCGCAATATATCGGAGTTTGGAAAACGAGCAACGGCGTTGACTGCCTTTGAAAAGTTAATTAACTATTGTGCTGATCAGAAAGCATGGTTAATCCTTAGTTACTCAGATAATTCTATCGTAAAAATAGAAGATATACAAAGGGTTGCAGGAAACAGATATAATGTGCAAGTTAATAAAGTGGAATTGAATCATTCAAACCAAGGAAGGACATCCAATTCTAAGGTAGATGAGTATCTATTTTTGTGTTGCCCTTCCGTTTGTGATGATGACATAACTAAAAAGCTTGATGAGATTAAAAAAGTAACACCTATCGTTGATAATCCTGCAGGCCTCATGCATAATTACATGGCAAGAAAGCCTTTCAATGTTGTTTCAGCTATAATAAATCAGTTTTGCCCGCCAGACGGAACGGTTTTTGATCCCATGTTTGGCTCAGGCACAACATTGATTGAGGCGAGTAAACTTGGGCGAAGTGCAATTGGAACTGATTTGAATGTTCTGGCATATAAACTCTGCAAGGCTTCTTTAACGAAATGGGATGTGGATAGTATTTCAAAGTTGTTGGATTTATTTACCGAAAAGGTGCAGGCTGAATGTGCCTATCTATATCAATACAACGTAGAAGGGGAAAATCAAATTATTGAGCGGTGTCATTTTGACCAAAAGGATGGCAAACTTTTACCGACTGCATATTGGTATAAAAAAATTATTAATGGTAAATGGTCTGGTAGAAAAAAGGAAATAGCAGATGAGGATTTTATTGAAAGCTACAATGATTTGCGCTGTAGCACTATTTTAAATATAGTCGATAAACCTCTTATACCAAATTCGAGAATTGCAATTAAAGATAACGATACAGTCTATAAGTATTTTTGTAACAGAAATCTAAAAGCTTTAGATATTATACTTGATATCTTAAAATCATACCAAGGAAACCCGGGCTATGCTGTGCTTGAACTTTTAATCTCTTCGGCAATCAATCTCATAAAATTGTCGGACAAAAAAGCATCAAGTCAGATGCCATACTGGTTACCTAAGACAAACGTTACTTCCCGGAATGCGATTATGGTAATCGAAAAAAAAGTTGCTGCTTTCAAGGATGGATTAATCTATTTGAATGAATGTTGTCAATTACATGATGGCATAGAGGGTCAAGATGAAAAACTCCTAACAATCAGAAACGAGGCGGCACAAGATATTTCAAAGAAAGACTTACCAGACGGTAGTGTTGATCTGATATTGACTGACCCCCCTTACACCGACCAAGTCCCGTATATTGAATATAGCCAAATAATATACAATATCCTCAATTGGGATGCTTTGACAGAAGATATTTTAAATAGTGAGCTTGTAGTATCTGATGCGCCAAGCAGGAAAAAGGACACAGATGATTTTAATACAGTTTTTTCGCTAATTGTTGAGAGAGCAAGCAAAGCGTTAAGAGATGGTGGTTATTTCGTTATGTTTTATCATACATTTGATCTTAAATCATGGAGTAAAATTCTAACACTAATGCAAACATATGGTTTACAGTATCGGCATCAAATACCAAGTGCAACACCGAGAAAGTCTTTCAAGACAATTATGTCTCCAAACTCAACATTGGATGGTAATTACATTATTGTGTTTCAAAAGACGGACACTGGTAATTGTGCTTGTTTTGAAGGAACGTTGTTAGATGCTAAAAATAAGGCTATAGATTGTGCTAATAGAATAATATCGGACGGTCAATCAATAACTACACAAGATTTATATGACTGCGGAATGTTGAAGTGTGCATTTGAAGATGGATATCTCGGTATTTTGGCAGATGCATTTTCATCGTTCGCTGAGGTTATAAAAGATGAATTTAATTATACTGATGGAATATGGAGGGAAAAATAAATGTATTGGTTGCTTGACTATGCTGAACAAGAGGATTTACGACAACAAATCATTAATCTTCAGACCATAATAATGCAGGAACACCGCAGAGAACAAAGCGAGCAAGTGTTTCCATTCATAGGTAGGAAAAGTCGCAGCATTGCAGCCTACATTATCAACACTTTAGTTTTAGAAGAAGGTGTTGTTTGCGATCCTTTTGGAGGATCTGGTACATTTGCATATGCAGCTCTTGATAGTGGGAAGAAGATCCTGTTTAATGAATGGGAGCCATTTGCTTTTCGCCTGTCCACAGCTCCATTCAGAGGGGTGCCCAGTGCCATTGAATATTCATATGCGTTGTCCTATTTTGCGCAGATTGTTGAACCGACAATGTCTACCATTTATAAAACGCGCTGCCCTATATGTGGAAAAGAGTTTACATTTGATGCGATCTTCTTTGACCGGAGTCCAGAGGAATTTTATCATCCAATGAGACACGAACGCATGGGCTTAGATGCTGAAAACGTTATTTTTCGCTCAAATCAATATAAATGCGACTGCGGGTGTAGACAAAAACATTATGATGATTTCGATGAGCAAGTCAGGCTTAATGTTGCACAGATAGATTGTGAGTTTCCTAATGCGGAACTCATAGAGAATTCAAGGTTGAACTTTACTGCTCCTACATATACAAAATATGAAAATCTTTTTTCTAATAGACAAAAAATTGCACTTGTTACTATGCGTGATGCCATTGCTCAACTTCCCGATTCAGCAAAAGGTTTTTTTGAGGATACTTTCTTATCAATTATTCATCTCGGGAAATATACAGATTACAGGAGCAAGAGTCAGGATAATCATTGCCCGGCCAATCGTCTTAAAGAAACCAATCTATATCATAGATTTTTAGAGAAACTTGAGGAACGAAAATCTTACATTGAATTGCAAAACTTTGATTGCAGTAATATAACCGTGTCCAGTAGAGATTTTCGAGAATTCTTTAGTGGACTTTCATCTGGTTCTGTTGATTTGGTATTAACTGACCCACCTTATGGTGACAATGCGCAATATTTTGAACATGCACAGAGAGTCCATCCGTTTATGAATTACTCGCTAATGAATGATGAAGAACGCCTTATGAAGGAGGTAGTAATCAGTAACGCCCCTATGCGTAAGAACAAGCACTCCAAAGAACAGTTTTTGTCAGATATTGAACATCTTATTACTGAGGCTTATAGAGTACTTAGACCTCATGGATTTTTAGCGCTTTATTTCAGACCGGAACAACGGGACTGGATAAGCGATCTGAATAAATTAAAGCATTTTGGTCGCAAACACGGCTTCGAACCACTAATTTCTATTCCAATCGATAATAGGGATCCTTCGATGCGTGTATTAGCTTCAGCTGCCTGGACCTTTCGTAACGATATATGCTTCTTGTTCCTTCGGCTGAATGAAAATGAACGTCGATGGTATGAAGGCGATACTGATGTAGATGAATTAATATACCTTGCGGCGTTTTCATCAGCAACTGATCAGGGTAACCCCTTCGTTATTGAAAGGTTTAACCATGAACTACAAGCTCAACTTAGACGAAGCAATCTAATTCGTTTGCTCAGCCCAATATATGCCCAACGAATTCAGAAAACTCTTGAGCGATTTACAATTAGAAATCAAGCACAGTACCACTTAACAGGCTTGTCTCCATACAACTTTATGAATAGAGATATGAATGCTGAAGTACGCCTTAGAGAATTTGCTCCTGTTGTTATTGAAGAGTTGACGGCAAATGGCTCTGGGTTCACATTTGAGGAGTATGTGATACACCTTGCATCTTTTATGGAAAATGGGAGTAGAGAGATCATTGAGAAATTGCATACAGCAAATCGCTTGATACCAGAATTACTTAGCATATATGCCGAAGAAGATACTGTGAAAGGTAAATTCTTTGCTCGCAATACCGTTACAGCCGCAGATTCACGAGACGATAAAACCTGCATCAGAACGATGGAACCCTCTGATTTTGAGCAGCTAATTGCGGATTATTTCGTTAAAAGGGGCTTTATTAGAGCGGAAGTTATTGGCAGGTCTTGTGACAGAGGTGTTGATATTTTAGCAACTAATATTAATGGTGAGCTTGAACTCATACAATGCAAGCGTTATAGAGAGGGAAATAATATCGGTTCAACTCCTATTCAGCGTGTTGACAGCTATATGAGAAGTCGACATGCGGTTAAGGCATGGGTTGTTACCACTTCTGATTTTACATCAGAAGGAAAAGACGAAGCCCGTATCACCAATGTTACTATTATCAACGGGCAAGAATTAATCCAGTCATTAGAGTTGTATTATCCCGGAAGATATACATTATAATAATTAATGAAATATTGAAAAGACCGCACTAAAGGGTTAATCCTTCGGTGTGGTCTTTGTTTGTGTCTCCGTTTGAAGAGAGTGATAGAGTACAATAAGTTTCTCTTTATGCGGCTCTTTTTTTGCGCCTTTTTATGGGAATCCAATTAACAGTAGACTAGTTGTTAATCCAGCTAATCATTAACCGTTTTTGACTAATCATTGCCATTTGGCAACGACTAGTTAGGTGTTTTCTTCAAACGTGTCACTTCGCCCAGAACATTCCGCATTTACCCCCCAAGTGACATTCGGTTTAGAAGTAAAACATCTCAAGCAAAAGAGATGATTTGCCTAAAAAGGGAAAGAGAAAGATTTTCAAATGCTTTGGAAGAGCTAGTTGAAATTAGCAGTCGGCTTAAAGGCGTTGTCAGTATGGCTTCTGGTGATCAAATTGATAAACTCATAGGCGAGGTAGAGGCACTAAAGAGTTTATCGGTCAGTATAGAAAATGGAGAAAATGAAGATTACGGAGATAATTGCTGCACTCTCATAACTGGTTGTGAAAGTAAATAAACAGCTTAGACTGCCCTCCCCTGCTTTCTCAAGCCTTGATGGTAATGGGGTTGTTTCAAAACGTCATGTGGTCAACTAATCGTGTGTTTAAGGAAGCCTAATCATTAGGAGTTTAATGCTTAGACTTGCGTCAGAACGTCTTTTTATTACATAGCGTAAACCAAAATTCAAGGAGGAATACGCTATGCAATTATTGGAAAAGAATGTTTTAAGAAAAACAAGTAATAATGGAAAAGCCCTAAGCAATATATCTAGTAGTAACAGTGGTCTTAGGGGGGAAGGGGTGATGGTCAATAAACAAGTGCGTAAAATAGTAATGCATTTGATAGAGCCGCCTGAATCTGATACATCTATCCCTGATAAAATAAACGAATTACACGTTGAAATTATCAAGAGAAGGCTCGAACAAAATGGTTTAACAGCGGAACAGAAAATTGTCGTAATAGACCAGATTATTGAAAATCTAAAATCAAGGGAAACGGCAGGTATCATTACATAAATTTCTAAAAAGCTTCCATATATGATATGGGGGCTTTGCTTGTTTTTGCTCCCAAGACCTTAAAGTAAACCGATTTACACCCAATAATTCTGCTAATTCTACTTGTTTTATACCATCTTCTTTGCGATATAGTTTTAGCATTTCTGCGTAATCACTATAATCATTGATATTTAAGGTTATTCTAATAGTTTCTTTTAATATGTCAGCTGTAAGGAATAATTTTGTTGCTCTTTGTGTGGTTGTGGAAAACGGCCGTTGCATGGAACAAAATTATTTGTGATCATCGCTATCAGTTTTTCCCTGGGGGAGTTAATTATTCTGCAGCCTATGATTGCCGCCGCATTACATCCAAAACCCATGCACATTGTTAATGCTTGCTTGCCATGAGCGCAGGATTTTTTAAAGAAATTATCCAAATTAAAAGCGACTCTTGGTAAATACCCCAGATCCTCCAGCAATGTGAATAACGGGAAGAAAATGGCCATGGGAGGCAGCATTACAGAAACAACCCATGCTAGCGTCCGATATACGCCCGTAACAAACAAGCTGTGCACCCATGCCGGGGCGCTCAGTTGCATGAATAGTCCGGTCAACTGTCCTTCAACCCAAAAGAGAAATGAAGCGATTGCCTGAGAAGGGTAATTCGCTCCTGTAATCGTAAGCCAGAATATAAGCCCCAGAAGTCCTATCATAATTGGAATTCCAAAGCGTCTGGATGTGACGATACTATCTATTTTGCGATCCAAATCATTATATTCTTCATTTTCTATTCTGATTGAAGTACTTGCAATGTCTTCCGCCAAAGATACAGATTTTGACGCTATCATTTCCCTGAAGGTTTCGTAATTAATACCATTAAAGGTTAATAGTCTTTTTGCTTCTTCAAGTTTTTGAAAGAGAGCTTGATTCTTTAATAAATCGAGCTCCAAGTATTTTTCCAGTGACTTCAACAGCTTTTCATCACCGTCCAGCAGCTTTAAGGATATCCAGCGGCTGTTGAGAGCTTTATGCGGCAATTCCTTTACTCCAGATTCAATAATATCAATACACTTTTCAATGACTTCATCATAACTGATTTCCAAGTGTGCAGAATCATTTCTACGAACAGTCACTTGAAGCACTGCCTCCATCAATTCATCCAACCCTTTCCCTGTACTGGCACTGGTTCCTATGACAGCTACACCAAGCAGTCTGCTCAGTTCATTCAGGTCCACGTAGATATGCTTCCTTTTCGCCTCATCCATAAGATTAACGCAGACTACGACATTCGTTGTAACTTCCAGTATTTGAAGGACTAAATATAAATTCCTTTCAAGACAAGTCGCATCAGTTACCACAACCACTGCATCTGAATCACCAAAACATATAAAATTACGTGCCACCTCCTCTTCTTCAGAATTGGCCATAAGTGAGTACATCCCGGGAACGTCAGCCAATATGAATGTATTGTCTTTATATTTATATCTTCCTTGTGCGTTTGTGACAGTTTTCCCCGGCCAATTGCCGGTATGCTGGTTCAGACCCGTCAAACTATTGAAAACTGTGCTTTTTCCTACATTTGGATTTCCAGCCAGAGCAATTATTCTTTCACCGGAATGATTCCGCTCTATCTTAAATTCACTTTGCAGAACAGCTGCTCCTGTAGATTGATTCGACAAACCCATTTATTATAACCCCCATATTGTTTTTACGTCTGGCAATGCGTTACAATGCTTCAACTAATATTTTAGAAGCCTCTTCAGAGCGAAGGGCTATAACCGCCCCTCTTATTTGATACGCTGTCGGATCTCCGGAAGGGCTTTTCTGTAATGCTTTTACCTCTGTATCAATAATTAATCCAAGATCCAGCATTCTTCTTCGGCTCGCCGAATCTGATGTATGGATTTTGACCTTTGCCTTTCTCCCCATAGGCAAATCGTTTAATGTAATATTCTTTTCCATTTTTAACCTCCATTTTATTTAGTCCGGGGTAAAAATTTTCCCTAGGCTAAAATATGAAATATATGAGCTGTATGTTACGCATAAACTAAAATAAATGAGATAAAAAGGGGTGATCGATATTAACAGCAAGGAATTTTATACAGTGCGAGGTTATCATTTGCTGGAGCAAAACAAAAGATTGATTACTCCAGCGATGGAAGATTATTTAGAAATGATATATAGATGTGGGTTACAGGAAAGATATGTAAGAATTAACCGGCTTTCACAGCTATTAAACGTAAAAGCTTCATCTGCTTCAAAAATGGTACAAAAGCTTGGAAGTCTTGGCCTTATGAAGTATGAAAAATATGGAGTTCTTGTTTTAAGTGACAAGGGAAAAGAGATTGGAAAATTCCTCCTGGAAAGACATAATATAATTGAAAAATTCCTCAGATTGCTAGGCTGTTCTGAGGATAACATTTTGAAACAAACAGAGTTGATCGAGCATAATCTAAATACGGAAACAATACATCGATTAGAAATATTAAACAATTTTTTTACAAGCAATCCAACTATTGCTGGTCAATTTGGGGATTTTGAAAAAAAATAATCATCTGCCGTGTCTTCTTCGTTCTAATTCCTTCAAATATTTTTTTCTCAGCCTGATATCATCAGGTACTATCTCCGCCAGTTCATCATCATTTATAAACTCCAGGGCTTCTTCCAGCGAGAAAATTCTTGCCGGAGAAAGCTTTATAGCATCATCATTTCCGGCAGCCCTCATATTTGTACTCTTCTTAGCCTTACAGGCATTAACGACCATATCCTCGTTCCTGCTGTTCATTCCTATTATCATTCCTTCGTAAACCCTCGTGCCTGGTTCGATAAATAAGGTGGCTCGCTCACTGATATTAAACAGCGCGTAAGGCGTTGCAATTCCTTCCTCCTGAGCGACTATTGCACCGTTGATTCTTTGAGGAATTTCTCCCTTGTGAGGCGCAAAGCATTCAAATCGCCGAACAAGAACGCCCTCTCCGCGTGTATCATTGATGAATTCTGTACGGTAGCCCAGCAGACCTCTGGTAGGTACTAAGTATTCCAACCTTGAATAGCCATCCTTACCTGACATTGCGGTCATTATCCCTTTTCTTGTGTTAAGCTTTGAAATCGCCGATCCGGAATACTCGTCAGGCACTGTTATGATCACCTTTTCAATCGGTTCCATAAGCTGCCCATTCTTGTCTCGGCGCGTGATCACCTCCGGTTTTGATACGGCGATCTCATATCCTTCTCTGCGCATATTTTCAAGCAGAACGGAAAGATGCAATTCTCCTCTGCCAGACACTTTAAATCCGTCAGTTGTTTCTAACGGTTCCACCAGAAGTCCCACATTAACTTCCAGTTCTTTTTCCAGACGTTCTTTCAGATGACGTGAGGTTACGTATTTACCTGATTTACCTGCAAAAGGTGACTTGTTGACCATGAAATTCATCGCCATGGTAGGTTCTTCAATATGGATCATTTCCATCGGGACAGGATTATTGTCCTCGCAGATGGTTTCTCCTATGCTTATGTCAGAAATGCCGGAAAGTACAACGATATCGCCGGATTCAGCCTCTGCTACAGCTATACGCTTTAAACCCCTGTAAACAAATACTTGATTGATTTTTCTTTTTACAACACTTCTGTCCGCTTTGCAGACTAATACGGTCTGCCCCTCTTTTATAGTCCCTTTATAGATCCTGCCGATCCCAAGTCTTCCGATATAGTCGTCATAGGCAAGGGCGGAAACCTGCATCTGCAAAGGTTCATCATTATAATCCGGATACGGAGCAACATGTTGTATGATCGTGTAAAAAAGAGGAGTGATGTCATCATTGTCTGCATCCATATTTATCTTTGCTATCCCGTGCTTTGCTATGCCGTAGAGGATCGGGAAGTTCAGCTGTTCATCATTTGCCTCCAGCTCCATAAAAAGTTCATATACCATATCCACAACCTCCATCGCTCTTTGGTCTTTTTTATCGATCTTATTGATTAGCAGGATGGGGTTCAATCCTAATTCTAAAGATTTCTGCAAAACAAATCTCGTTTGGGGCATTGGTCCCTCACTGGAATCCACAAGCAATATAACCGTATCCACCGTCTTGATAATACGCTCCACCTCTGAAGAAAAATCTGCATGACCAGGGGTATCGACAATATTTATTTTTACGCCATTATGCATTACGGAACAATTTTTTGAATAAATAGTTATGCCTCGTTCTCTTTCTATGTCGTTGCTATCCATGACGCACTCAACAATCTCTTCATTTTTTCTGAATATGCCGCTCTGAGACAGGAACGCATCAACCAGCGTGGATTTTCCTGCGTCTACATGTGCAATCACGGCAATATTAATTATCTTTTGTTTCTCTTTCATTGATTTCCTGCTTTCTGTCTGTTTAACTTCACTATTATAGCAGAAATATAAAAATATGCATACAATTTATTTTCATATACTTGACGCTATAAATTATAAAATTGGTTCTTGACGAATCAGTTATACTGTGATATCATACTGTAAATTTAAGTAAATATAATATTAGTTTTATGAAAGGGTATGAAAATGGTTCCACAGATCCAACGGATAAGGCATAAAAGCGATGTTAGCATCATATCAGATTTTTTATCATATTCTATGGATGTCGTGTCCCCTGTTTCATACATAATTCAACACTAAATCTTCCAATTCGGAGGATTTTTTTTTATGGATTTTGACTGTATTTGTGAAGCAATATTATTGATTAAAATAAGGAGGGAGCATAATGTTAAAAGGACGAGACTTATTGGAACCCATGGATTTTACCACAGATGAGCTAATGGAGCTTTTTAAACTGGCGGATAAAATAATTGAAAATCCGGAAAATTATAGTGAAGCGTGTAAGGGGAAGCTGTTGGCAACACTATTTTACGAACCAAGTACAAGAACAAGATTCAGCTTCGAGGCTGCCATGCTTCGTCTTGGCGGGAATGTAATCGGATTCTCCGAAGCGAATGTCAGCTCTGTTGCCAAGGGGGAAAGTATATCTGATACGATAAGGACTGTTGCCTGCTATGTGGACATGGCGGTGATGAGACATCCAAAGGAAGGAGCCCCAATAGTTGCGGCAGCATGTACCGACATGCCGATAATCAATGCAGGAGACGGTGGTCATCATCACCCGACCCAGACCCTTACCGATCTCTTTACTATTTGGAAAGAAAAGGGCGGATTCGACAATATGACCGTAGGCTTTTGCGGTGATTTAAAATTCGGAAGAACGGTCCATTCATTGATCAAAGCGTTGTCCAGGTATGAGAATGTATCGTTTATCCTAATATCGCCGGAAGAACTTGTGATACCTGATTATGTCAGGAAAGAAATTCTGATAAAGGAAAAGATTCATTTTAAAGAAGTGGAAAACATGCAGGAAGCTCTTCCAATACTGGATATTCTCTATATGACACGAGTTCAACGTGAACGATTTTTTAATGAAGAAGACTATGTCAGGCTGAAGGATAGATATATACTGGACGGAGCTAAAATGAAGCTGGCAAAGGATGACATGATGGTGCTTCATCCTCTTCCAAGAGTAAACGAAATCTCTGTGGAGGTGGATGAGGACCCAAGAGCATTATACTTTAAGCAGGCGAAGAACGGGATGTTTATTCGCATGGCGCTTATTCTAAGTTTGTTGGGAATTGAAACACAAAATGAAACACAGGAGGTGTAGAAATGGTATTTATTGATAGCATCAAAAACGGTATCGTGATAGATCATATCTCTGCAGGTCTAGGCATGAAACTATTGGAATATCTGGATATTGACACATCGGCTGATACAGTAGCTGTTATTATGAATGCTATGAGCAACAAATATGGCAGAAAAGATGTGGTAAAAATCGAAAATGTTACTGATATCGATTTGGCCGCACTGGGTCTCATAGATCCAAAAGCTACGGTTAATTACATCGTGGATCATATCATTAGTGAAAAAATCAATCTTACCGTACCGGAAAGAGTTGTGAATATTATTAAATGCAATAATCCACGCTGCGTTACTTCAATAGAAGCAACCGCACCACAGCTATTTTCCCTTATAGACAAGGAAAACAGAGAATATCGGTGTGAATACTGCGATGAGATTATTAGCATGAAAGGCGGATATAGTAATGAATTTATTCATAGGCAATGGTTTGATCGTTGATGCGGAATACAGTTCGCCGGTCCCTGCCGGAATTGTCATAGCAGATGGGATAATAACGGAAGTCATTTTTAACCATGAAAAAAAAGAACAAAGTATTTTGACAGAACCTGACAAAACAGACAAAAGAAACATCTATGGAGAGAGGGAAGCGGATATCTTTATTGATGCCGGCGGCAAATGGATCGTTCCGGGCTTGATCGATCTGCATGTACATCTGAGAGATCCTGGATTTGAATATAAGGAGGACATTTACAGTGGGTGCGCGGCAGCCGCAAGAGGAGGATTTACGACAGTTTGTTGTATGCCGAATACAAGTCCCGTCATCGATTCACCTGAAATTGTTCGCATGATAGATAAAAAAGCCAGAGGGGGAAATGGAGTACAGATTCTGTGTATTGGCGCGATCACGAAAAAGCAGGAGGGTAATGAGCTTGCTGATTACGAAGAAATGCTATCGCTCCAAACGATTTCAGCAGAAATGACGGGCAGAGGGATTTGCGGAATCAGTGAAGACGGTATGTCAGTCAAGGACGAAGGGGTCATGTTGGCAGCAATGCGGAAGGCGAAGGAGCTGGGATTGACTGTTTATTCCCATGCGGAGCCTGAGGCTGCCATCGTGGAAAGGGATATTAAGCTTGCGGAACAAACAGGATGCAGACTGCATTTTTGCCATATCAGCCAAAAGAGAAGTATCGAGCTTATTCGCGAGGCTAAAAAAAATGGATCGAATGTCACTGCAGAGACTGCGCCTCATTACTTTACACTGGACAGCAGCCAAGTCAACGGTGATCCTAATAAAAAAATGAATCCGCCTCTAAGGAATAAAGAAGATGTCGAAGCGGTTATAGCAGGATTAAAAGATGGCACATTGGATGTTATTTCTACAGATCACGCACCTCATCACGAAAGAGAAAAAAGTTTATCTTTTGCTGATGCGCCTAACGGGGTGGTAGGTTTGGAAACGAGCTTTCAGCTGGGTTATACCAGGTTGGTAAAGACAGGCATCCTAACGCCTCTTGCGTTGATCAATAAAATGAGCACAAAACCGGCGGAAATTCTAGGGACTGAAAGAGGTCGGATTCAAGTAGGACAAGCTGCCGATTTGGCAATTATTGATGTGGAAAAGCAATACGTAATTTCCCCGTCTGATTTTTTATCAAAGGGTAAAAATTCACCTTTTATTGGCATGAATGTGTATGGTAGTATAGAATATACGATAATTGGTGGTAAAATCGTATGGAAAAACACCAAGAGTGATCAGGAGTAATTAAAAGAGGAATGATTATTTTGGGGAGGCACAGGAATGATTGACAGATTAATGAACAAAATCGATAATTGCGAAAATCCGACCGTGGTTGGTCTTGACCCGGCATATGAAATCATACCGGAGACAATAAGACAAAGTATGATCGAAAAGTATGGGCAAACATCAAGGGCGGCCGGAAAGATGATCTATTCATTCAATAAAAAAATTATCAAAGGAATATATGATTTGGTACCTGCGGTAAAGCTTCAAATTGCTATGTATGAGAAATACGGTATCGAAGGATTACGCGCATATCTTAAAACCGCTCTTTACGCAAAGAAAAAAGGGCTGATCGTTATCGGAGATATCAAACGCGGTGATATCTCATCTACGGCTGAAGCTTACGCGGCACACATTAGCGGTGTTACCATCGAAGAAACCCACCTGGATTTATGGAATGAAGATGCGGTAACTTTGAATCCTTATATGGGCTTTGACGGTATAGAACCCTTTATCGCTCCCTGCAACGAGTATGACAAGGGCTTGTTCATATTAGTAAAAACAAGCAATCCGTCCGGTGCAGAGATACAGGATCTGATAGCAGACGGAAAACCTGTTTATGAGCATGTGGCTGACTTAGTGAGCCGTTGGGGTGAGCTTTCAATGGGCTCAAGAGGGTATAGCAAAATAGGAGCTGTGGTTGGCGCAACATACAAGGAGCAGGGCACGGCATTGAGGAAGAGCATGCCGCACACCTTCTTTTTAGTCCCGGGATATGGCGCACAAGGCGCAGGCGGATCAGACCTTAAAGGATATTTTGATAAGGATGGCAGAGGCTGCATTGTAAATTCCTCCAGAGGGATCATAGCAGCGTATAAAAAAGACGCACGGTATGGCGATCATAACTTTGCGGACGCAGCCAGAGAAGCAGTCATTAAAATGAAATTGGACCTGGGTGAAAGTATATGATAAAAAAAATAATTGCTGCTGAATTGATTGAAAACAAGGAAATCGCAGATAAAGTTTATCGCATGACAATGAAAGCTCCGCAGATTTCGGAGAGTTTCTGTCCGGGTCAATTTATTAACGTGTATTTAAATGATAAAAGTATGCTTCTTCCCAGGCCTTTGAGCATCAGCAGTGTTTGTGAGGACACCGTAACCTTGATATATAAGGTAGTGGGAAAGGGTACCAGGAAGATTGCCGCTTACTGCCCCGGAGAGGTTGTGCGGGTTAGTACAAGTTTGGGAAACGGATTCCGTCTGGAGGATGTTTTTAATGAGCTTGGGGGGAATTCTAAGGTAATTGCTCTGGTAGGAGGAGGAATGGGGGTTGCCCCGTTGATAGGTCTTGCAAGGATGCTCATAAAAGAAAAGAAGGTGCGTGGGCTAAGTGATGAAGTTGTTCAGATAATCGCTGTTGTTGGGTTTTACGAGGAGCCTATACTATTGGAAGCACTTGAAGAATGCTGTCATCGCGTTTATTTCGCAACCGAAAATGGCACTGAAGGATTTAAAGGGAATGTGATTCAATTAATAGAGCAAAATGACATAAGAGCTGACTATTATATGGCTTGCGGTCCAAAACCAATGCTTAGGGCGATTGCCGGCAGATGTGAAAATACAGGCATATCGATTCAGGTTTCTTTGGAAGAGCGCATGGGATGCGGTTACGGCGCATGTGTCGGATGTGTATGTAAAACCAGAGAAAAAGGAACCTCAAAAACAAAGCTGAAAAAGGTTTGCTCTGACGGACCGGTATTTTTCGGAAATGAGGTGGTTTGGGATGACTAGCTTAAATGTCAACATTGCTGGTGTCATGCTTAAAAACCCTATAACTACGGCTTCGGGCACCTTTTCCGCAAGAGACAGCGGAGCGTTTTATGATATCAATGAATTGGGAGCCGCCATAACAAAAGGAGTCTCAAATGTGCCTTGGGATGGTAATCCAACGCCTAGAATAGCGGAAGCTTACGGAGGCATGCTGAATGCTGTCGGACTGCAAAATCCAGGAATAGATGATTTTATCAATAACGAACTCCCTTTTTTAAGAAAATTTGATACAAAAATAGTCGTAAACGTGGTAGGCAAAACCATTAATGAGTATTGTGAAGTTGCAGAAAAGCTCAGTGATGCTGCAATCGACATGATGGAGATCAATATTTCATGTCCCAATATCAAAGAGGGGGGAATCAGCTTTGGCGCGAATCCTGTGATGGCGGCTAAGATAACAAAGGAAATCCGAAGCATTGCCCGGAAACCTATAATCATGAAGCTGACTCCAAATGTAACAGATATAACCGAGATCGCAAAGGCTGTGGAAGCCGCGGGCGCTGACGGAGTCTCTCTTATCAATACACTTCTTGGAATGAAAATAGATGTTTATCAAAAAAAACCGGTGCTCTGGAACGGTATGGGAGGTCTGTCGGGACCGGCGATAAAGCCCGTTGCCGTAAGGATGGTATATCAGGTGCGACGCGCAGTGAGCATACCAATAATTGGTCTTGGCGGTATCATGACCGGCGAGGATGCGGCGGAATTTCTAATGGCCGGTGCGGATGCTGTTTCAATAGGCACGGCTGCGCTGGTGGACCCTACGGCGCCGGTTAGAATAAAAAATGAATTGATTGAATTTATGGAGCAAAATGGATACAGGAACCTGCGGCAGATCAGAGATGCCATGCTTTGATACGGGAGGAGAAGGAATGGGTTACAAGAAAAACTTTATTGAATTTATGATACGATCCGGTGTTTTGACTTTTGGTGAATTTATAACGAAAAGCGGGCGTAAAACACCTTACTTTATCAATACAGGGAATTACAGGACCGGAACACAGCTGGCAAGGCTGGGAGAGTTTTATGCGGATTGCATAATGGAAAATATAAAACAAAGGATTTTGAATAAGAATATTACAGCGCTGTTCGGTCCTGCCTATAAAGGTATACCAATCTCCGTAACCACAGCGATTGCTTTAGCAGAAAAGCATGGGATGGACATAAACTACTGCTCCAACCGCAAGGAAGAGAAGGATCACGGAGAGGGAGGCTCGCTATTGGGCTATCAGCTGTTGTGCGGGGATTCGGTTTTAATCGTAGAGGACGTGATTACGGCAGGAACTGCGATGAAGGAATGTGTGCCGATGCTCAAGACCTTGGGGGTGTCGGTGGAGGGACTGATTATTTCCGTAGACAGAATGGAACGTGGAGCCGGCAGTAAAACAGCTATTCAGGAGCTGAAGGAAGAGTACGGTATTGAGACGTATCCAATCATTACTATCAATGACATTTTGGATTGGCTTTATAATGGAGAAAGAAATGGCAGCCTTACGATAGATCCCGGAATGATTAAAAAAATTGAGGATTACATGGATCAATACTGTGTATAAATGAAAAGGCGCCAATACACCCGTCCCCTTGTCAGCATTCTCGTTCCTTTCTCAAATAAAGAATAAAATGTCTCCCTTTGGTAAAAAATAGTTAGAAACCATGAGCGCAAAGGGAGATTAGAGATGAAAAAGAATAAATTCGATGAGTATGTGAATTTTTTCAGAAATACTTTATCTATCGGGCATAGCTTTGATGTTGGAGAAAGAAATGTTCTGATTGGAGAAAAGGAAGTTTATTTTTACTATGTGGAAGGCTTTATCAAGTCGGAGATCATGGAAAGAATTTTTTCTGTTTTGTTTCAAATCACAAAAAATGAAATGGAAAAAAGGAAGAACGCGACTGATTTTATAAAACATCATCTTCCCTATATGCAAGCAACAATAGTAAAAAATACGGATAAAATGATACAGTCATTACTGTCCGGATTGACCGTAATAATCATCGATGGCTATGAAGAGGCCATTATCATGGACCTGAGAACGTACCCTGTCAGAAGTATCGAGGAACCGGAAAAGGAAAAATCACTCAGGGGGTCAAAGGACGGCTTTGTTGAAACTATATTGTTCAATACGGCAATGATACGCAGAAGAATCCGTGATCCGAGACTGATCTTTGAAATGTACACAGTAGGAACTACATCGAAGACAGATGTAAGCATTGGCTACATGAGAGGATTGGCGGATGAAAAAACATTGGCAAAGGTTCGGGATAAGATCAGCAAAATATGGCAGGATACTCTGACGGTAGGAGATCAGAGCCTTGTGGAAGCCATGGAAAAATCACATTGGCTCAACCCCTTCCCAAAGGTAAGATACACACAAAGACCGGATGTTGTAGCCGCCCATCTAACAGAAGGAAAGCTGGTGGTGCTGGTTGACAATAGCCCCACGGCAATCATGATTCCGACCAGTATCTTTGATTTCGTACAGGACACGGATGATTATTATTTCCCTCTGTTGACCGGCAATTATTTAAGGTTTTTGAGAGTATTCAACATGATTGCGGTAGTATTTCTTACCCCTCTCTATCTGCTCTTTGCAGAATCTGAATTGCCTCTCCATCCAAGGCTTGAATTTTTTATCCCCGATGAAGGGTATTCTATCCCTTTGTTTGCACAATTTATACTGCTGGAATTTGCCATAGATGCTCTTAAGCTTGCTTCTCTAAATACACCCACTTCCATGGGGATGTCCCTGTCAGTAATAGGCGCTTTGATCCTGGGCCAATTTGCAGTAGACTCCGGATGGTTTATTCCTCAGACTATTTTATGCATGGCAGCTTTGGCCCTTGCGGGTTTTACTCAGCCTAGCATTGAACTGGGCTATGCCTTAAAATTCATGAGAGTTTTTATGCTTATAGGTGTAGCGGTTTTCGGCATATGGGGTGCAATTATAACACTAATAATCAACTTCATTATTCTAATAAGAACAAAAAATATTGTGGGTGACAGCTATTTGTATCCCTTAATGCCTTTCGATTGGGAAACTTTACGAAAGCTGCTGTTCAGAACCAGAAAATCCAAAAAAGAGTGACGGGGGTGTATTGTCACCTTGCCACCCTTTGTTTTGGATTTCCTTCCTAAATTTTAAGATCTAACCTAACTTTCTCAGGCTGATTTGAGTTAAGCTGCTTCCGGCGGCCATTATGGAACTGTTCCAGCGCATCCGCCGCCTCATTGAATGGGGTCAGTACCTTAATGAACTTTATTGTATGGAAATCACAGGCAAGATCCGTCTCTGCTATAGGATCTTTAAGTAAGATATAGTTTAAGCCGATTCCTTTAAGTATGCCATAATGTTTTACTAAGTTTGTCGAGCCTATTAAAAAATCCACCTCTAAATATGAACCTATCTGCGTTCTCAAAAAGCCATTCATATATTGTAAGCTTTCGTAATCAAGTATATCTGCATATTCTGGTGGCAGAAGCGGATTAGAAGGTACACTGAATGTTCTTGACGGCAGTAATGTTTTTGGTCTCAGAGGGTTTAATGGACAAGTGAATACAGCTTCAGGCTGTTCAGGCTGTAAGCTCCGTGCTGTAGGAGGCGCTGGTGCTTCAGGCAATTGAGATTCCTGTATTTTCTGGGCTCTGGATTTAATTAAATTACAATCATACATCAATCTATTTCCTTTCTGTTAAGTACTTGGATAATATTGGGTTGGTATATAAAAGCAATGATCACCAACTCTATTATGGATCACACCAACATTAGTGGGAAAATATGGAGGGCATTGAGGGCTGTATGGATTAAAGAAAAACAAAGAATGATCTACTCCAAGCAATCTGCCTCCTGCAATTGCCCAGTCTACAATGGCAAAATGCTCATCAGTCGGATTCATATTTATTACATTCTGTGGATTATAAATACCTCCAATCGAAGTTTGCATGCATACAAACTGCTTTTCCTGCTCAATTATGTTCCTCACATTTCCTCCTTGACTGATCCTTGAAAATTCTCCGTAAGGAATAGTCGCACGGTTCATGATCACAGTTGCAACTGCTTTCATTCCATTCTCACCCTCTCCTCCGGCTTCGCATTGTATGAGCCGCGCAAAGAGTTCTCTTGTATCAAATTGGCTAAAAGGCATAGGCGTCACCTCGGAATTAATTGTAGTTTATTATATGCAAATGGCTGATAATGTGATAATTGATTATTCTCAAAATTCAAAGGTGTTATTTAACACAAATAACACAAAAATTCCCTGCCTTAATTATACACGTCACCGAAATTATATGATAAAATATAACGAAGCAAATATATCCCCACACACCCAACTTCAGAAATCGGAAAAAGGAATACAAATGACTTTTACTCATCTTCATGTACATACGGAATACAGCCTTCTTGACGGAGCCGCAAGAATCAAGGATTTGATAGCAGAGGTCAAGGAGCTCGGGATGGAAGCTGTCGCCATAACAGATCACGGCGCAATGTTCGGTGTCATCGACTTTTATAAAGAAGCAAAAAAGAATGGCATCAAACCTATCCTCGGTTGTGAAGTCTACACTGCCGCAAGGCGCATGACGGACAAGGACTCGGAAAAGGATAAGCGCCAAGGTCATCTTGTGCTGCTGGCCAAAAATAATACCGGTTATAAAAATCTTATGAAGATAGTGTCCGCCGGATATACGGATGGTTTTTATTATAAACCGAGAGTAGATCACGACTTGCTTAGAAAATACAGTGAAGGCTTGATTGCATTGAGCGCATGCCTTGCAGGTGAGATACAGTGGAAGCTTTTAAACCGTGATTACGAGGGCGCAAAAAAGGAAGCGCTGACTCTTTTGGATATCTTTGGAGAGGACAATTTTTATTTGGAGCTTCAGGACCAGGGCCTGGAGGAGGAACTGCTGATTCTGCCGGGTATGAAGCGGCTCCGCGAGGAAACAGGAATACCGTTTGCGGCGACCAATGATGTTCATTATGTGAAACAGAAGGATGCCGCCGCACATGATGTGCTTCTTTGCATCCAGACTTTAAAGACTGTGGATGATGAAAACAGAATGCGTTTCCCCAACGACCAATTCTATCTGAAATCAGAGCGCGAAATGGAACAGATTTTTGCGGATATTCCGGAGGCTGTAGAGAACACGAAAAAAATTGCTGATCGCTGTAATGTTGAGTTGCAATTTGGTGAGATACACCTGCCCGAATATAAATCACCGGAAGGAAAAACAAATGAAGCCTATCTTCGTGAGCTTTGTGATGAGGGTATTAGAGACAGATATGGTGTTGTTACAACTGAGCTGCAAGAGAGGCTTTCATATGAGCTGGACACCATAATAGCTATGGGCTATGTTGAATATTTTCTTATAGTATGGGATTTTATCAACTATGCGAAAAAAAATGAAATTATGGTAGGACCGGGAAGGGGTTCCGCTGCGGGGAGTATTGCAGCATATGTTTTGAATATTACTGATATTGATCCTATTAAGCACGGTCTTATCTTTGAACGTTTTTTAAACCCTGAAAGAATCAGTATGCCTGATATAGATATAGATTTTTGCTATGAACGCCGTCAAGAGGTAATAGACTATGTGATAGAAAAATACGGCGCTGACAAAGTCGCTCAGATAATAACCTTCGGCACAATGAAAGCAAAGGCCGCAGTGAGGGATGTAGGCAGGGCTATGAATATGAGCTACAGTGAAGTAGATTCTATAGCCAAAGCGATTCCCTCCGATTTGATGATGACCATAGATAAAGCGCTGGAAATGAACCAGGAGCTTAGGATATCCTATGAAAATGACAGACGGGTAAGAGAACTTCTGGACACCGCAAGGGCTTTGGAGGGTATGCCGAGACATGCTTCCACACATGCGGCGGGGGTTGTAATCTCAAAGGAAAGCATATATGAATATGTACCCCTTTATCTGGCGGACAAAGGGATCAGTACACAGTTTCCTATGGGCACTATTGAAGAGCTCGGTCTATTGAAAATGGATTTTCTCGGACTCAGGACCTTGACGCTGATACGCGATGCCCTTGAGCTGATGAAAAAGAACAAGGGCGTGAAGCTCAATCTTTCGGGGATGACATATGATGATCCAGCTACCTTCGAGCTGATTGGCAACGGAAATACTCAGGGAATATTTCAACTTGAAAGCGCGGGCATGACTCAATTTCTTAAAAATCTCAAGCCGGACTGCTTTGAAGATATTGTGGCAGCAAACGCGCTCTACCGTCCGGGACCTATGGCGTCTATCCCCACCTACATAGAGAATAAAAAGAACCATGAAGGTATAGAATATATCGATAAAAGCCTTATGCCAATCCTATCCGTTACATATGGCTGTCTTATATACCAAGAGCAGGTCATGAAGATCGTCAGAGATCTGGCTGGCTATACTTATGGGAGAAGCGACCTTGTCAGAAGAGCAATGAGCAAGAAAAAAAAGGATGTAATGCTTGAGGAGCAGGAATACTTTATATATGGAAAGGAAGGCAAGGGTGGCAGTATCGAAATCAAAGGCTGTGTAAGAAACGGCATCCCGGAGAAGGCTGCCAGGGAAATCTACAACCAGATGATAAGCTTTGCAGAATATGCCTTTAATAAATCCCATGCCGCAGCCTACGCTATGATTGCATATCAGACGGCATATCTGAAAACCCATTATCCGGTTGAATTTATGTCTGCGCTTATGACAAGCGTTATGGGTGAATCTTCACAAATATCCAAATATATCCGTAATTGCAGGGAGATGGGTATCGAAGTGCTTCCTCCTGATATTAATGAAAGCTATAAGAAATTCACTGTTAAGGATGGTAAAATCAGATTTGGACTTCTTGGTGTAAAAAATGTGGGGGAGGGAGTTATCGATGCTATTGTAAAAGCCAGAGAAGAGAAAGGTATCCCAAATGATATTTTCCAGTTCATAAACAACATTGACATTCATGAAGTAAATAAAAAGGCTATAGAAAGCCTTATTAAGGCCGGCGCCTTTGATTGCCTCAATGAAAACAGGGCGCAGCATCTGGCAGTATATGAAAGTCTGATCGAATCCGCTCAAAACAATTCCAGAAAGAATCTCGAAGGACAGATTTCCCTGTTCCAGATGAATGCTGACAGTATGGATCGTACAGGCATGTCGGGGAAAATGCCAGATGTGACGAATTTCTCAAAGGATTTGCTCATGGCTATGGAAAAAGAGATGCTGGGTATTTATCTGACGGGACACCCTTTGGCAGATTATGAGGAAAAGATAGCCGGTATATCGACTATTACATCAGATAAGCTTGCCCTTGCAGGAGAAAATAGTGACATTCAGGATGGAATGATGGTTACTATGGCTGGAATGATCAACGCTAAAAAGACGTTACTGACAAAAAAGAATAAGATGATGGCGTTTGTTCAAATGGAAGATCTTTTTGGCGCCACGGAGGTGATCGTATTTCCAAATGTTTATGAAAGAGCTTTCAACCTGTTAAAAAATGACGCCGTTATTGTTGTCAGAGGTACGATCAGCTTTAAGGAAGATGAAGAACCGAAGCTCTTGGCTGACAAAATTTTCGATATCCATGCTTTTGGTGTAATATCTGTCAACGGAACAGTCAGGCTCACTATTCCAAAGGAATTTGAAGAAACTAAGTGTCTGAAGGAAATTAAAAACATAATAACAGAACATAAAGGGGAAACCCCCGTTATCATAACCGCTGCCGCAACAAACAAAAAATATAGAACAAAATCTGATCTTTGGTGCGACCCATGCGACAGCTTTATTCAAAAAATATCAAATCTGATAGGAGAAGAGAATATTGGGTGATATAGTAAAATATGATATAATTTATATAAGTGACCGGGAAAAGGTTATAATGACCGCTTCCCTTAATCAATAGGAGGCAATAACCGTGAAAAAAATTGCAGTACTGACAAGCGGAGGAGATGCACCGGGTATGAATGCGGCTATTCGCGCTGTGACAAGAGGTGCGCTTTATCATAAAATGAGTGTTTACGGCATAGGAAGAGGCTTTGAAGGGCTCATCAACGGTGACTTTCATGAATTGGAGATGAGTTCCGTTTCCGACAGCATGCAGCGCGGAGGCACCTGGCTTAAGACGGCACGAAGCGATAGATTTATGACTCCGGAGGGTTTCCAAAGGGCATTGGACATGCTGGAAACCTTTGAAATAGAAGGGTTGGTAATTATCGGCGGAGATGGATCGTTCCGAGGAGGCCTTGAGCTTTCCAAAGCGGGAATAAAGGTGGTTGCTTTACCGGGAACTATCGATAATGATCTGTCATATACGAATTATTCAATCGGTTTTGATACAGCGGTAAATACTGTTCTGTACGCTATTGGCAATATAAGGGATACATCCTCTTCCCATGAAAGGGGTACGGTGATAGAGGTAATGGGCAGGCACAGCGGAGCCCTTGCCCTGTATGCCGGTCTTACAGGGGGAGCGGAGATAATTGTTATTCCGGAGGAGACGGTAGATATCAACAAGATATGCAAGACACTAATACAAGGAAAGAACAGAGGAAAACAGCATAATATAGTTATTTGTGCAGAAGGCGCAGCAATTACTTCCTCTGCTCTTAAAGATACAATAGTAGAAAGAACAGGATTAGATATGAGGCTGGTCATACTGGGACATATACAAAGGGGCGGATCGCCCACAGCAAGAGACAGAATGCTGGCCAGCAGAATGGGTTACAAGGCGGCGGAGCTTTTTTTAGAGGAGGATAAAATCTGCAAAGCAGTGGGTATCCAGGGAGAGCAAATAGTTGCCTGTGATCTTGAAGAAGCAATTGGAGTGAAAAGAACGTATGATAAATCTATTATAGAACTTGCAGAAATTATATCGTGAACCCGATTATTTGAGGAGGCAAGCTATGAAAAAGACAAAGATTATCTGTACAATAGGTCCTGCTTCAGAAGACAGAAATGTGTTAACAACCATGATGCTGAATGGCATGAACGGAGCAAGGTTGAATTTTTCTCATGGGACGTATGAAGAACAAAAGAGGAAGATGGACTTAGTGAAGGAACTGCGTGAAGAATTGAAGCTTCCGATTTCCATTATTTTGGATACAAAAGGACCTGAAATCAGAACAGGTAAATTTGCTGAAAAGGAAACTCAGCTAATTGAAGGGCAAAAATACATTCTGACTACAGATGAGGTGATTGGCAGCAATGAAATGTGCTCTGTTTCCTATCGGGGACTGATTGAGGATGTGAAACCGAGAGACAGAATTTTGATTGATGACGGGCTGATCGGTATGACAGTCGATGAAATTAAGGGTAGTGAGATCATATGTATTGTAAATAACAGCGGGATTATTAAGGATAGTAAAAGTATAAACGTACCGGGTGTCGCGGTGAGACTTCCCGCTATTACAGATAGAGATAAGCAGGATATCCTGTTTGGGATAAGGGAAGAGATAGATTTTGTTGCTGAATCCTTTGTCAGAAAGGGCTCTGACGTGGAGGAAATGAGGACATTCTTAGATGAAAATGGCGGGGAAAATATTAAAATCATTGCTAAAATTGAAAATAAAGAGAGTGTCGATAATATCCTTGATATAGTCGCGGCTTCCGATTTAATAATGGTAGCCAGAGGTGATTTGGGAGTAGAAATCCCTGCGGAGCAGGTTCCGCTTACTCAGAAGAAAATTATTAAGCTATGTAACCTGGAAGGGAAACCGGTTATCACTGCGACCCAAATGATGGATTCCATGATCCGCAACCCGCGTCCTACCAGAGCGGAAGTAACGGATGTAGCCAATGCTATCTTTGATGGAACAGATGTGATCATGCTTTCCGGTGAGACAGCAGCAGGGAAATATCCATCTGAAACTGTCCGGATTATGAACGATATTGCCTTAACGACTGAGGCTGCATTAAATTATGGCAGTCTTTTGAGGGAAAGGAATAGGGTGAAGGAAGACAGTATCACTGATGCCATAGGATATGCAACATGTACCAGCGCTCAAGGCTTGAAGGCCGCCGCAATACTTACACCAACAGCTACGGGGTACACGGCTAAGGTCGTTTCAAAATTCAGGCCGAGAGCGCCGATTTTTGCATTTACATCTACGGAGCAGGTCGCTCGGCATCTTTCTCTGGTCTGGGGCGTAACCCCTATCATATATGAGCCTGCAATGACAGAGAAGGGAGTTTTTTATGAAGCGGTAAACGGAGCCGTAAAAAGAGGCTTTATAACTGATAACGATTTGGTTGTAATTACAGCTGGAGCCCCTGTAGGGATAGGCGGTATGACAAATATGCTTCGAGTTCATTTAGTTGGAAATGAAATATGATATTTTTTATCGAATAGTAAAGAATATTGCCTATTCGATAAAAAAGTGCATGGCAACCGTACAGCTGTACGGTTTGCCGGACAGCCAACAGATAACGTGTCCGGTAAACAAGATAACATTTAAATATTAAAAAAAGAATTAACTAAAATTCAGCCTTTCCTGGATGTGCATTTTTTTATTGCTGTATGCATTGAAAAATGAAGATTTAAATAAGGACATTCATCTATAGGATACTTGAAATTAATTTTATGACGGATAAATTCTAAATTAAGAGCACAATGGCATATTTCTTGCGAATTATAATGTGTGGTCCATAGAATGAAAAAATGACCAAATAATCAGAAGAAGAACAAGTACTGGCGGTCATCGAAGTCGAATAAGATAAATGCCGGATACGAGGGATTTCAAACAATTAATATTTAGTGGGAGGTTCTACAATGGATTTTGGATTAAGCGAAGAACAAAAAATGGTACAGGATATGGCTCGAAATTTTGCCGAGAAAGAAATTGCGCCATTTGTTGATGAGGATGAAGAAAACCACTATTACCGCAGAGAGATACTG
>JAQWBM010000029.1 GCA_028706405.1 Eubacteriales bacterium | reverse complement strand
AAAACAAATCCGGTCTTTCTCCTGATATCCTCCAGCCTGTCTTTTTTCACAGGGAACCCTGCGATCTCGATTTCCCCTTCTTCCGGGACGAGAACACCCACCAGCAATGCCAGCAGCGTGGATTTTCCCGCGCCGTTGGCGCCGACAACTGCTACGGCAGCACCCTTTTCAATATCAATGCTCACATCGGTCAAAGCCCGATTTCCGTCAGGATATGCAAAGCTTAAATTCTTGACATGGATCACAGTATTTCTCCTTCTGAATACGATTGCCTTAAAAATTTGTTACTATCCGAAAAAGCTTCCGATTATCACGCTGATGTTGAACCGCCTGAGCAGCAGGAAAAAAGCGCACAGCAAAAGTCCGTACATGATATCTCCTGCCTTCATTTTTTCCTGTGCTGCAAATCTGTATTCCCCGTTAAAGCCCCTGCATTTCATCGCAGTATACACCTTTTCGGCGCGGTCATAGCTGCGCAGTAACAACTGTCCTATGAAAGTTCCGATATGTTCAAGCCGGATACCCTTTTGTCCTCCGGAGCGCAGGTGATATGCCGTCATCATGCCGGCAGCTTCAGTAATCAACAGAGTGAGATAACGATAGGTCAGCATGATCTGCATGACGAATATTCTGGGGACTTTTATACGGATCAGCTGACAGGCCAGTTTATCCATAGGGGTCGTTGCGATAAGGATCAGTACCGCCATTACCGTCAGAACTGTTTTGATCAGAATCGAAAGGAAAGACAATAATCCCCGGGAAACCGGGATCCCAAAGAGAAAAAACGCCAGCTCCCTGTCAAGAAACGGATTGACCAATCCTGCAAAAAATGAAAAAGGCAGTGCGATCAATAATCTCGGCAATACCGATTTATACGGAATTTCCCCCAGGGACATCAGTAAGATGGGATAGATAAAAAAGGGTATTAATCCGCTTATGTTGTATTTGTAAAAAGAGATTACAACCACCAAATAAATGATGGTTGTAACCAGCTTCGCCATCGGATGAAGACGGTGGATAACCGTCACTCCTTCCGATAATTCTTCCAATGATCGTATTTTATTCAGCGATTCCGTTAGTTTTGACATTTAACTTCTTCTTCTTTTTTGAATATGTGATAATGTATCCTGCCAGGCATGCAAGCCCTAATGTGATCCCGCCTCCGATAATTCCCGAAACCGAAGTTCCCGCCATTGCGCTTGATTCATCTCCGTTTTTAAAGCCATAATCCGGCAGAAACGCCGTACTCTCCTGGATTCCCGCGGCAGCATGGTAGGCTTGCCCCTCAGCTTCCAGTTCCGCAGTGCCTGCCACGTTTTCCATGGACCATTCAAGTCCGTCCGGATAGCTTGAGGCGAACCAGGAAACAAAACCGCCTATTATAACTGCTGCTGCCAGGAGAATGGCAACGACCCTCTTTTTCTGCATCCTGCTCTCTTCGCTGACGCTTCTGTCATATCCGTCAAGAAGCGCGGGATCAGATTTAAGCACAAAACAAAGGACCGCGGCTGTGGCAATCCCTTCAGCCAGACCGATTGCCAGATGGATCGGCTGCATAAGCAGCACAAAGGATGTAAAAGGTAATTCCGTGATTCCTGAGATAAGGGTTTCCAGGACTACGGAAAAAGCGCCAAGCTGAAGCCCGATGACGACCGATGTAATGGCTCCTGCAGTAATACTCTTTGTTGTAAATGATTTTTTTACTATTTGTTTGTATATCAATGGATATGCGATGAAGCAAGCAAAAAATCCCATATTGAATATATTGCAGCCCAAGGCGAGAAGCCCGCCGTCGGCAAAGAACAACGCCTGTATCAGCAACACTGCCGAAATTACCAAAAATGCGGCGTATGGCCCCAATAAGGCCGCCAGCAGTATGCCTCCTCCGATATGTCCGCTGGAGCCTGTCGCCGGGATCGTGAAGTTGATCATCTGCCCCGCAAAGACAAAAGCCCCCATGACCCCCATAAGTGGAACCTTCTTCTCATCGAATTCTTCTTTTACTTTTTTAACCGAATAACCGATCGCTCCCGCGCTGACGGCCATCATGACTCCGCCGACAGCAGGTGTGATCAGAGCGTCTGCCATATGCATAACGAACACTTCCTTTCTTTGACATAAAAATACCATGAGGTGTGAACCGGTTCTTCAGCTCATCAATGCACCTTCATGGCACTGTATCAAAGTTATCAAACAAAAATAATTATACAAAAACTATAGGGTGTCAGCCGGAGATTACAATAGACTGACGCAATCGTTCGAGTATTTTCAAATACCGGTTGTGTCTTCCTGACACGATCAACATATGTAATTATATCTGTACTCCGCATATTCTGTCAATGGTATTTGCAGCTTTATTGCGCTTTTCTGTTCAAAAAACGTTCCGTTTACAAGTTAACCATTACAATCTGTTCATTGAGTTCTTCTGGTTTCTCTGTTTCTTCAGCATGATTTTTCAGAAAGGTTTTTCTGTGCAGCAGACAGGGACCGTAACATTCGATTCCTTCAAAATGAGCTTTCGTAGCGTATCCCTTGTTCCTGTCGAAGGCATATTGAGGAAATCTCTCATGAAATTCCTTCATCATTCTGTCCCTTGTGACCTTTGCGACGATAGACGCGGCGGCTATGGAAACGCTGAGGCTGTCTCCTTTTATAATGCCTCTTTGAGGTATTGGAACGCCTTTAAGAGTGAGCGCGTCGATCAGTATGTAATCTGGTGTGATTTCAAGCGTCTCCAAAGCCTGCTTCATCGCAAGCTTAGTGGCTTCCAGTATGTTGATCTTATCGATTATGTAATTGTCTATGATTCCGGTGCCGTATGCGATGGCATGTTTCGTGATCAGACCGTACAGCTCTTCCCTCTTCTTTTCGGTCAGCTTCTTGGAATCGTCAACCCCGATGACATCAAATTCAACCGGCAGGATCACAGCAGCCGCGACAACGGGACCTGCCAGAGGACCGCGTCCCACCTCGTCGATGCCGGCGATATACTGAATGCCTCCGGCATACAATTCTTCTTCTATATGCCTCATTTCCGCGAGCCTCATCCGCGCTTTCCGCTCCCGTTCTTCCTTTTTCATTTTTTCTCCATTCATGAATTATGTGTGCAGGCGCGGGATTAAATTTTTTCAAGGGTAATCTTCCCAATGGTCCCCGCTCGAAACTCGTCAATCAAAGTTCTTCCCGTTCTTTCATAATCGATTCGCTTGCCCGACTGGACAAACCCTCTATTTTCGGCGATTTTTTCCATTGTGTCCAGCGGCATGTCCCCCAATTCTGTAAGCTTGTACCGATCCTTTAAAAGCTGAGGATATTCAGCTTGCAAAACTATGATCAATTCCAATGCCAAAGTTGCTGCATCGAGAATTTCATCTTTGATAGACCCGCAAAACGCCAGATAGAGTCCAACCTTTGGATCCTCAAATTTGGGCCAAAGTATTCCGGGTGTATCCAGAAGCTGCATATCATTTTCCAAATTAAGCCATTGCTTCCCTCTGGTTACACCTGGCTTATTACCCGTCTTTGCACTTTTTTTTCCCAGAAGTCGATTGATAAGTGAGGATTTTCCAACATTGGGCACTCCTACGATCATCATTCTAAGCGGTCTTTTTCTTGTCTTTCCCTCATTTTTTTCTTCCTGTTTGATTAAGAGCAGTTTTAGCAGCTGTGAAACTCCATTGCCGGTCATACAGTTCATGAGCAATACGTCATTACCCTGTTTTTTTAAGAATTTTACCCAGTCTGCATTGGCGCTGCTGTCGGAAAGATCGCTTTTATTCAATATAATTATCCGATTCTTGTTTTTTATTAGATCATCGATAACAGGATTTCTGCTGGATAGAGGAATGCGCGCATCAACAACCTCAATGACGAGATCTACTATCTTGAGGTTTTCTTGTATGAGTTCTCTTGTTTTTTTCATATGACCCGGATACCAGTTGATATGCTCCATTACCTTCTTCCTTCCGCAAGATAACGAAGGGGAACCCCTAAGGCTCCCCCATGTTTTTTATTTATTTGTTTTAACCTTAATTTTGGCTGCTTTGCCGGTTCTTTCACGCATATAATTTAACTTGGCCCTTCTTACAGCTCCGGCTCTTACCACTTCGATTTTGTCTATTCGCGGAGAATGAAGCGGGAAAGTCTTTTCGACACCTACACCGGAAGCAATTCTTCTTACCGTAAATGTTTCTCCTATTCCGCCATTCTGTCTTTTCAGGACAAATCCTTCAAATATCTGAATTCTTTCTCTTGTTCCTTCTTTGATTTTAATGTGTACCTTAACTGTATCTCCAACATTAAATTTTGGAATATCATCTTTCACATAATCCTGTTCAATTAATTTCATCAGATCCATTGTATTATCCTCCTTTCTCCATAGACGTTCTTGGTATCAAAAAGCACATCCGTTGTGCTTTAACAGTAGAAACTCCAGAGGACCGCCCGTAATACACAAACATAATATTAACATAATCATATTCTAAAATCAAGCTTAAATTTTACAGCATTTATACGTATCTTAAGCCCTTGGATGTGACTTATCATATACTTCTTTTATCCTATTTTTTGCAACCGAAAGATATATCTGAGTTGCGCTTATATCTTCATGCCCAAGCAATTCCTGCAAGGATTTTATATCGGCGCCGTTTTGTATCATATGTACCGCAAAAGAATTTCTTAATATCTGCGGTGTCAGTCTGTTTTCTATTCCGACAGACTTTGCATATTCTTTTAGCATCTTCCACAATCCCTGTCTCGTCAGCCGTTTGCCTGAAAAATTTAGAAACAATGCGTTAGGACTATCAGCATCTTCAGACTTCTTGATAAATTTTGGCCTGACCTCGTATATGTACTCTTCCACTGCTGCCCTGCAAGGTCTGCCCATAGGAATTATCCTGGCCTTTCCGTGCTCACCTGTGCATGTTACAAACCCCATCCGCAGATTCACATCCACAACATTCATCTCAACAATCTCGCTTACCCGTATTCCTGTCGCATAGAGCAGCTCCAGAATTGCTTTGTCTCTTAATCCCTTTATACTCCCGTCGGGTATGCTCAGCAACATATCTATTTCATCTACCGTTAAATATTCTATGCTCTTTCTCTCAATCTTTGGTGATTTGATGTTCACTGCAGGGTTTTCTGAGATGTAATTCTTCTCGGTCATAAAATTATAAAAAGCCCTTAGCGAAGCAGCCTTGCGATTCACCGTTGCTGAGGATTTACCTGTATTTTTAAGCTGTAACATATGTGCGACTACCTCGGTTTTGCTTGCCTCATCCAAGTCCAGATTCTGTTTTTCCTGGATTATTCTTGAAAATTCTAAAATGTCCCGCCTGTACGCATCCTGCGAATTCTGTGACATCTTTTTTTCAGTTGACAAATAGTTAATAAATTCTTTTATAAATTCATTCATCGGACATCTCCAATACCGTGACTTTCTGTATCTGATCCGCATACACAGTATATCGCTATGAACCATTGTTTACAATAACAAATCATATGTTCTTAAAAACCTTTTATTACAAATTATTACAAATTTCTTGAAGTAAATATGTTTTTCGTACAATAAAAACATGTACTAAAATCAGCCGTAAGCTCATAATCTTTATTGAAGTACAAAGGAGGGTCTCTATGAAACGTAATACTATAAATAAAGCATCCCATTTTATCATGTCCAGCGGAGTCAGCTTTGCTGTTGCTTTATTTTTTTTCATACTGGGTATATCAGCGGGCGTCTTTACTGAAATTATGATGACCAGTGCAGAAAAGGAAGGATTTATTTCCTATCTTGATCAATACTTTTTGCTTGCAGACCCAAATGAGCTTGCATTTATGGATATTTTTCTGAGTTCAGCAGGCAATAACCTCGGACTTTTGTTCATAATACTCATTTCCGGGTTATCCGCCATTGGATTCCCCATAGTTCTGGTTGCTATGGTATACAAAGGGATGGCGCTGGGTTTCTCTGCTGCCTTATTAATCGATTCCATGTCTTTTAAAGGCGTTGCCATTGTGTTTACTTCTATGGTTCCACAAAATTTGATCTTAATGCCGGCGATTATAATTGCAGTGGTAGCCGCGCTGAATCTCGCCTCTCTTACCATAAAAAATCGAAGATTTGGATTTAAAAAGAGCTTAGCTGAAAACTCCGGCTCCTATTTATTTCTCAACACAGCTCTGGCACTATTTATAATAGTCGGGTGTTTTATAGAATCCTTTATTTCTCCATTATTGACACGGCTAATAATATAGCTGCTATGGTTTTGGCATCTTCTATTTCACCGCTTAAAACCATTTTTTTCAGATCCTGTAGATCGTATTCCTGAATATCTATGGCTTCATTGTCGTCAAAATTAGTTTCTCCGGGGGTAAGCTCCGTAGCAAAATAGAGATAGATCACTTCCGTCGAATAACCTACCGAGGAATAAAAAGAGGTAATAAATTTGACCTTTCCGGCAGTATACCCTGTTTCTTCCTTGAGTTCCCTTTCAGCGGCCAGTTTATGGTCTTCGTTGGCTTCTATTTTTCCCGCTGGTACTTCCAAAACTGCTTTTTCGGCAGCCTTTCGATACTGACGTACCAAAACCATTTTGCCTGCTGCAGTAATTGCTGCTATAGCAACTCCGCCATTATGTTCGATGATCTCCCTGTATGATATACGATTATCCTTTACATGGACTTTATCTTTCCTGAGGTTCAAAATGCTTCCTTCATAAATCATTTCGCTGGATATCGTCTTTTCTTCAAAAACCATATTCGTACCTTTCACTGGTTATTTTGTCATAACCTTTGATTTTTCTGCCGCGGCCTGATATGCTTCGATGAGTATATCGTGAAACCCGTTGTTTTTTAAGACCTTTACTGCCTCAATGGTAGTACCTCCGGGCGAACAGACATTTTCCCTGAGAATTGCAGGATCTATCCCCGTTTCAAGCACCATTTTTGCGGCGCCCAGAACAGCATGTCCGGCAAATATGACTGCCTGCTCCTTTTTCATTCCGTTTGCTTCTGCAGCATCGACTAACGCTTCAATTAACATAAATGTATATGCAGGGCTGCTGCCGCTAATACCGATTACATTATCGATCATCGTTTCCTCAACAACCTCTGCTTTTCCGACAGAACGGAAAATATCAACAACCATCTCAAATTCATCATCGGGGATAATCTCATTTTTGCATAAGGCACTCATCCCCTCATTGACTAATGCCGGAATGTTTGGCATGACACGAACTATTTTAATGCCTTCATGTTTCATCAATTGCTCTATATATCCGATGCTTATACCGGCCGCTATGGAAACAAACACCTGATGAGGTTTATAGAATGCGCTGGCTTCAGTCAGAACCTCTTCAAAATTTTGAGGCTTTACCGAAAGAATGACTATATCGCTTTGTTCCATAAGCTTTTCAAGGCTGCTGCATTCGTTTACACCAAGCTCCTGTGATAAATCTAATATCTTTTTTTCATCTTTATCGTAAATATTAATATTCTTGTTTTCATCTTGATGTGACGCCAGATAGCCTTTCATAATTGCTGTTCCCATATTTCCGGCACCAATAAATCCAATTTTCATATGCATTACCCCCTGTTGCTGAAAAATACAGTTCCCTTTTGCACACCTTCCATAACATCTGTTAGAATATTCTTATGTTTTCCATTAATAAGCAGCATAGGTATGCCATATTCATTAACCATTCTGGCTGCATGGATTTTCGTAACAATTCCGCCGGTACCAAAGCTGCTTTTCCCTCTGGAATCTATCTCCATCAGCAGACCGTCCATATCGTAAACTTCTTCTATCAACTCTGCGTCCTTATTGCCTTTAGGATCCATATCAAAAACTCCGTCAATATCACTCATCACTATGAGCAAGTCTGCATCCCAAAGGTTTGCGGTCAGCGCTCCTAAAGTATCATTATCTCCAATTTTTATCTCTTCCACACTTACGCTGTCATTTTCGTTGATGATTGGCACAACCCCCTCGTCAACCAATGTGAACAAGGCATTTCGGATATTCAGCATTCTCATATGATCACCAAAATCTTCGCGGGTCAGGAGCATCTGTCCGACATGTATATCGTATAGGTCAAAAAATTCTTTGTAAGCATTCATAAGCTCTACCTGACCGATGGCGCATAATGCCTGCTTATAGTTAATGTCGCCTCTCCTGCTCCATTTGTTAATAGCCGCAACTCCGCAGATACCTGCGCCTGAAGAAACTATAATCACCTGTTTCCCTTCGTGGATTAGTTTCATTATCTGTTCCACAATATTGCGCAGTGATTCCTTGTTAATAAATCCGTTATCATCTGACAGCACATTGCTTCCTATTTTTATTACGATCTTTCTGCTATTATGTATGAGCTCTCCTATTATGTTCATTCTTAAACCCCTAATTCTACCTCTCCGCCAATGTTGCACATCAGCTTGATATGTGTGTAAATCAGCACTGTGCTGTCGTTAAAAAATTATATACCTGTTTTTATGCAAAATCAAGAACCGGTCATAAAGAAACGATGATAGTTGACGCTAAAAGGGACTGTGCATTTTAGCACAGCCCCTCATTTTTCCATTCGCACCTATCTTGGTTCAATAATCAACTTTATTGCCGTTCGTTCCTCGCCGTCAATCAAAATATCGGTAAATGCCGGTACACATATTAAGTCTATTCCGCTCGGAGCAACAAAGCCCCTCGCTATAGCAACCGCTTTAACCGCCTGATTTAATGCACCTGCACCTATTGCTTGTATTTCCGCCCCCCCTTTTTCTCTTAAAACACCTGCTAAGGCCCCTGCAACTGAGTTAGGATTTGACTTCGCTGATACTTTTAGTACTTCCATAATTGTAACCTCCCTAAATCCTTCTTAAATTCATTCCCTTTTTGAATAAGTTTTGCTTTACTATATTCTTTATATTCTTTATTTTTTAATATATTCCTTTTTTTTCATGTTATAAATCGTTCGACAGTAAAAATATTTTTTTAATTTCCATGTCGAATGCTTGCATTTATTATCGTAATTAGTTATAATATGAAAGTGGTTATCCCCCTGATAACCTCATTAATCTCTAATCCCAATACCCCTTTTGAACAAAACAAACTGCTCCCCTGCAGTTTGTTTTGTTTTTTGTTATGAAAATTTTATGATAAAATAAAGACTCAAATAATCAATTTTTTGACAAAAAAGGAGCATGAACCATGTACCGTATCAGCGAACACTGTCAAGAAGCTTTTTATTATTCAAAAATATTAGACTTCTATTTTGAAGATTTGAATATCGGTGTTATAGACATTGAAACCACAGGTCTTAATCCCGTTCAAAGCCGTTTTGTTCTCGGCGGCTTGCTTGTTCCCGACTCTGACGGAAAATGCACGATGCAATTTCTGTCGGAATCCAGCGATGAGGAAGCGGCATTGCTTCATACCTATCTGTCCCGGCTGAAAGGTCTCGATGTAATGGTCAGCTATAACGGAGAGCATTTTGACCTGCCTTTTTTGCTCACAAGGTTTCAGCGTCATCATATCTCCGTGGAAAGGCTGTCTCTTTGTTATAGCTTCGATCTTTACCGGATCCTGCGCCGGTTTTCCCCATTGCGAAAACTTCTTCCCAATTTAAAACAGAAAACCGTTGAGGCTTTTCTCGGATTATGGTCGGAACGGGCTGATGAAATATCCGGTGCAGAAAGTGTGGAGTTATATTATCGGTTTCTGAAAACAGGCGATCAGGCTGCCAGGGATACTATCCTGCTGCATAACAAGGATGATATCATGCAGCTTTCAAGGCTTATGAAGGTTTTAGGAAAGCTCGATCTCCACGAAATCATGTTTCATACGGGCTTTCCTGTTGCCCATCAGGAAATGAGAGCTTTCATAAAAAAAATTGGATTTCAGAAAGATTCCTTATTGATATCCGGAGTACATAAAAACATCCCGATGAGTTACAGATGTTACCAAGCTGCTTATGAAGCTGCCTTTTCAGCTAAAAGCGGTGAATTTATTCTGAAAATCCCCTGGATGAGCACAAGGGGTTCCAGATATCTGGATTTAGAGAGCTTTCCGTTCGATTGCTCTGATTTTGAAAAATACCCGGGCTATCAAAGCGGATATCTATTACTTGAAAACGGCCGCAAAGCAAACTATGCAGAGGTAAACCATTTAATAAAATTAATTGTGAAAGAAATTATAAAGGAATTATGATATACTATCAATATATTGTTTGAGAAGGAATTGGTAACCCATGAATACCCACGCAAGATTAGATGCTGTACTAAAAAAAGCATTTCCTGTACCATTTGATGATAACTCAAAATTTGTTTTCATTGGAGATGTACACCGCGGAGATGACAGTCTTTCTGATGAATTCGGAAGAAACCGCCATATCTATTACCACGCATTGAACTACTACTATCAAAACGATTTTACGTATGTGGAGGTTGGTGACGGTGACGAGCTCTGGGAGCATCCACACTTTGAACATATCCGTTCGGCACATGTTTCTGTCTTCCAGATGCTGAAGAATTTCTATAAATCAAACCGCTTACTCATGCTTTTTGGAAATCACAACATGCAGTTCCGGGATCCTAAATATGTGAAAGAGCATTTATATCATATTTATGATGAATTTGTAGACGTTAAAGAGGATCTGTTTCCTGATCTGTACGTACATGAAGCATTAATATTAAAGCACCGCTATACAGGGCAGGAAATCTTTGTTGTACATGGTCATCAGGGAGATTTGATAAACGATCAATTCTGGAGAGTCTCCTATTTACTTGTAAGATACGTTTGGAAGTTCATGCATGTTATCGGAGTCAAATACGCTGCAAGCCCTGCCAAGAATCGCTATAAACGTCATAGAATAGAAAAAAAGTACAATAAATGGAATGTGCAGCGGGATATCATGATTATCTGCGGTCATACCCACAGACCGAAATTTCCCTCCGCAGGAGAAGTTTCATATTTTAACACAGGCTGCTGTATTCATCCCCGCGGTATCACCTGTCTTGAATTAATGTATGGAAAAATCATGCTTGTCACTTGGAATATGCACAGTAAAAGGGACGGAACCGTATACATCAAACGAACCTTGATCAAGGGACCTGAACCAATTACAAATTTCTGGTCGAACCAAGAAAGGCTGCGTGCTGCCAATCAGGCTGCAAACGGTCAAAAAAAGAGACGATTTGTAAAGGTTATGCAATCCTGCTTTTATCCGGCCGGAATGCAGAAACACAAAAAAAATGATATTTGATAGGAGAAAGAAAAAATGGCGACGATCAGTGAAATAACAAGGAATATAAAATCAGACAGCTTTCAGATGAGTCTGCTTGACGGGAAAGTAAGAAACCAGGCACTGGATGCTATCGCGAAAGCATTGCTTGAAAATAAGTCTATCATTCTGGCCGCAAACGAAGCGGATCTGAAAAAAGGGGAAGAAACCCGCCTTGCTGCTCCGATTCTGAAACGCCTGAAATTTGGCGAACAAAAGCTCGCCGATGTCATCGACGGTATTGAAAGCCTGATTTCCTTACAGGATCCTCTTTGGAACAAGCTGTTTGAACGCGAGCTGGATACCGGTCTGACACTTCATAAGGTAACCTGCCCTATCGGAGTTATCGGGGTGATTTTTGAATCCCGGCCCGATGCATTGGTTCAGATTGCCACTCTTTGTCTGAAAAGCGGCAATTGCGCTATCCTGAAAGGCGGAAGTGAAGCTGCCAATACAAATAAAGTATTGTTTGGGATCATTCATGAGGCCGGAGTAAAATCCGGAGTTCCGGATGGATTTTTAACGCTTATTGAAAACAGGGCGGAAATAAGCGAACTTCTGAAATGCCATGATACTATTGATTTGTTGATCCCAAGAGGCTCCAATGAATTTGTCCAGCACATAATGGCAAATTCCAAGATTCCTGTGATGGGTCACGCCGACGGGGTTTGCCATATCTATGCCGATCAGTCCGCAGATTTGAATAAAGCGATCCCGATCATAGTGGATGCCAAGACCCAATATGTCGCTGCATGCAATACGGCGGAAACCCTGCTGGTTCACAGAGATGCCGCAGAAAAGCTTCTGCCGGCTTTAAAACAGGTTTTTGATGAAAAGATGGTTACGATTCGAGGCTGTGAGGAAACGAGAAAAATCATCGAATGCGAAGCTGCATCCGAACAGGATTTTGAAACGGAGTATCTGGACTATATACTTTCTATAAAAATCGTGAATTCTCTGGATGACGCTATTTATCATATCAATCGTTACGGTTCCCACCATACGGACAGTATTATCACGGAAAATAAAGCGGCAGCGGAAAAATTCATGCTGCTCGTGGATTCTGCCGGAGTCTATCATAATTGCTCCACACGCTTTGCAGACGGATACCGCTACGGATTTGGCGCAGAGGTTGGAATCAGCACCGGCAAGCTTCATGCGCGGGGTCCGGTGGGGCTTGACGGTCTGGTAACCTATAAGTACAAGCTGTTTGGAAATGGTCAGATCGTTGCAGACTATGCGGAAGGGAAAAAATCATTCCAATTCAAGGATTTGTAATAACATCAAACACAATTGAACGGAGAATTTCTTCAATTAAAGATTGGTGGAAATTTTTCCGTTCGCTCAAGATCGTCTTTATTTCTTTACATATTCATGAATGATCCGGATCGCATTGTCCAGATGCACGCTGAGGGGGGCGTCTTCCACGCTTACCACATGAATATTGCAGCGGTTTATGGGCAGCAGAACCTTAAATGCCCGGCTTTCACCGATAGCCTGCGCCATTTTGGGGCTTAGTTCTCCCATCATGGAATTGGCATTGATAATTGCAATAACGCCTACTACGATATCAACGGATTTCATGTTATGTGCGATCGCATTCTCACCGGTAGCGCCGTCGTCTGCTCCGGCTCTCAGCATCTGCCCGGTTGCTGCAGAATTTGTTCCTAACGCAATCACCTCAACTTCAGGGAGTGCAGTTTTTAATTTATCAACGATAGCGCGCCCGATCCCGCCGCCTTGTCCATCTACCACCGCTATTCTCATTTGTTGGTTCCTTCCTCATCTTTTCAAATTATTTATTATTATTATAGCAGAAAATTTTCGACTGTAGAAAATTTTCTTCCCTCTGTGCGTTTCAACGAGTCGAAAGATACTTCCCGTGAAATTAAGTTGCACCCGCCACTTAAAGGGATGTGGAGTTTTTGCCTCGTTATAAATGATTTCCGGTAAAAATCAATCTGCATACATTGCCTGCGAAGGTCGATTGGAATCCAAATATAGACTTTCTCAATATTACGTGCTATTCTGAAAAAAAAGATGTTTTTAATCTGATTTTAATTTTCACTGAAGGACCCTTGAAGAATTATTTCTTATAATGAAACCATAATCCATTTACAGCTGAAATCCATATATCAAGGAGGAATTATATTATGGTAACATTAGAACAAGTAGAAAAGCTTCGGGAATATGCGAATATATCGTATGATGAAGCAAAAACAGCATTAGAGAATGCGGACGGAGACATCCTTCAGGCGCTTATCGAGTTAGAGCGGCAAGGAAAAGTGCAGTCACCGGAAGGCGGCGGTCAGTATCATACCGGCAGCGTGGCAATCACTGGCAGCACACAAAAAGAAGAGAACAAAAATGAACAATTTGGAGGCAACCGTGATAAGTCTGCATTCAGACAAAATATGAAAAAACTTTTCCATTGGTTGGGCGGGATCATTCATAAAGGAAATATCAACGCTTTTGTGGTGGAAAAGAATGGAGAATCCATGATGAGGCTTCCCGTGACCGTATTGGTTCTTATGGTTCTCTTTGCATTCTGGATAGTAGTACCGCTTATCATTGTCGGTCTGTTCTTCAGCTTCCGCTACTCTTTCCAGGGCCCGGACATCAATAGCAGTAAAGTAAATGACGCAATGAACACGGTTGCAACCGCCGCGGAAGAAATCAAAAACGATATGCGCGGCGATTCTAAATAAAAGAAGTGATTTTGGGCTTTGGTGCGGAGCATTTCAAGGAGGAAACCTATGCCGGAACACATATTGATCGTGGAGGATGAAGAAAAACTTGCCAGATTTATCGAGCTTGAGCTGAGCTTTGAAGGTTATACTGTGGAGAAAGCAGCGGACGGAAGGACAGGACTGGCATTAGCTCAGTCAAAACACTTTGATCTCATTGCTTTGGATATCATGTTGCCCGGTCTTAATGGCTTTGAAGTGCTTCGGCGGATTCGCCAGACCTCCTCGGTACCTGTCATTTTACTGACAGCCAGAGACGACACCATGGATAAGGTTGCAGGATTGGATGGAGGCGCCAATGATTATATCACGAAACCCTTCGCTATTGAAGAACTGTTAGCCAGGATTCGCGCCGTACTGCGGAATGCGGGTTCCTCCAATGAAAGCGATAAAAATACGGAACATGCATACACAGCGGGAAAGCTCCGGCTGAACCTTGACAGCAGAGAGGTATGGGTCGGAGATGTTCCTGTTGATTTAACAAAAAAGGAATTTGACCTTCTGGCTTATCTGATGCAGAACAAAGGTCTGGTCATGAGCCGGGATCGTTTGCTCGACAGTGTCTGGGGTTATAATTTTGTAGGAGAAACCAACGCCATAGATGTTTATATCCGATATCTTCGCGCAAAGATCGAGGAGCCTTTTGGAGAAAAATTTATTCAAACTATAAGAGGAGTGGGATATATCATACGTGAATAATTCTAACGGACCAACAAAAAACAGCAGCAGCAATACTTCAGCAAGCGCAAACAAAGCCAGCTTTTCTTTGGTAATGAAGCTGAATCTGCATACGGTTTTCTATACAATTGGGATATTGTTAATCGTCAATATCGCCCTATGTCTTTCAATTATCGCTTTCACTCTTTGGAAATCAGAAGATAACGCGGCGACTCTGTTAAAAGAACTTTCTCCCAAAAATCAAACGATCATGGAGTATTCATTTGACGTTTCTGTTCAAGATCAGCGCGGATTTGAATTATGGGATATTATTAACCAATATACTCCCATGAGCGAATACAGGGTCACACGTTGGCTTTGGTTCGATTCGGAATCCGGCCATCCCCTTTCCGCGCTTAAATACCGTTTGATTCTCGTTAACGAAGAAGTCTTGATAACCTGCCACATCGGCTCAACCTTTGCGGATTACCGGGAACTGTTCATAGCGCTTCTGATTTTGGAGGGACTGCTTCTCATATGGGGTATTGGCAGGAGCAAAAGAAAAATCCGCCGGATTCTCCGCCCGCTGACCGAAATGTCCAGGCAAGCTCAGAATCTGAGCTCCGCCCCAGGACGGGAGATGTCACAGCAAGAAATGAAACGGCTGAGGGAATTATCCGGCACGATCAGCAATATCGATGCTACAAAACTGGATAAACGTCTTTCTGTGGATGGTCCTCAAAGCGAATTAAAAGATCTGGCGAATGCCATCAATAGCATGCTGAACCGAATCGATGAGGCGTACCGCTCTCAGGTTCGCTTTGTCTCAGATGCCTCCCATGAACTGCGTACACCGATCTCCGTCATTCAGGGCTACGTCAATCTTCTGGATCGATGGGGCAAAAATGATGAAAAAACCTTACAGGAATCTATCGACGCGATAAAAAGTGAAGCGGAAAGCATGAAGGAACTGATTGAGCAGCTGCTGTTTCTGGCGCGCGGAGATAATGAGACACTCCATATTGATCTTGAAGTCTTTGACTGTTCTATTATTATCGAAGAAATTTTCAAGGAAACACAGATGATCGATACCCTTCATACCTTCCAAATCAAGTGCAATACCGAAGCATTTGTCAATGCGGACCGCCAACTGTTAAAGCAGGCTTTGCGCATCCTGATCGACAATAGCATCAAATACACTTCCGCTGGCGGAGAGATCCTTGTGTCTGTTACGGAAGATAATGAAATGGTGCGGATTTCTGTCCAGGACAACGGAATTGGGATTGATCCTGAAACCCTTCCTTATATATTTGATCGCTTCTACCGATCTGATGAATCCAGAGCCAGAAAAACCGGCGGCTCCGGACTCGGTCTGGCAATTATGAAATGGATCATTGATCGTCACGGCGGCAGCATTGAGGTGATCAGCAGAAAAGAAATAGGCACAAGAACGACTATCCTGCTGCCAAAGGCCGGTGACCCTGCACCCGAGCCTGAACATTAGCTGATTATGTTACTGCACAGACCTGAGAAGGCATTGTCTGCGGCCTCACCGGCTGGTCGGGATTTTGATACTCTCTGCGCTTCATCCCGCCATATTCAGACTGTCAAACAAACCGTGCCGCAACCGCGTTTGACAGGAACTGAACATGTTGCTCAATTCCAGCGGAGAGTATTATATGACATTTACAAAACCCCTCCAACAGCCGGTCTCAACCGCAGCCAATGCCTTCGACAGCCTGATCAATAACTAATTACGAACAATAACAGAATTTTACTTTGACAATCCTCACTGAACTGTTATATAATTTGTCTTGTACTCTATAGAAGCATGACTGTGCGCCCATAGCTCAGCTGGATAGAGTAGCGCACTACGAATGCGAAGGTCTGGGGTTCGAATCCCTATGGGCGCACCACAAAGTGTCCGAAAAGGACAAAACGAGAACGCTGAAACGTTGAAATTTCAGCGTTTTTATTGTATCTGAGGAACTAAAAGGCAAAAATAAAGGAGGAAACAACATGTGGGTATTATTGCTTTTAACGATTTTAACGAGTGCGGCGGATAGTCTTAATCCATTTGCTATCACCCAGCAATTTGTTTTACAGAGCATGGTCAAAAAGCCGAGACACATTTGGTATTTCATTATACCAACCGGGGTTACAAATTTGATAGGCGGATTCATGGCGTATTTTGGGCTTGTCGCCTTTATTGGTAATTTTTTTGATAAGCTCGTAGGAAAGCACGGACAAATTTTATTTACCACTGAACTGATACTCGGCGTTGCTTTTCTTATTGGAACTGGCTTTTTGCTGCAAAGCAACAAAATTGAATTACTTAAAAAACAAATTCAATCTCTGAAGCCTAGCGAGCATAATGGTAATAAAAACGATGAAGCGGAAGCCGCACGTAAAATAAAATCAGTATCTCCGATGGCTTTAGTGGCCTTGGGCGTGGGCGCGACAATTTCGGAATTAACAACCGCTTTGCCGTACTTCGCTTTTTTGGCAATTCTTTTTAATTACCAACTCACGCTCCTTCAAGTGACGTTCATACTTATTGTATATAATACGATTTACACGTTACCTTTGATGATTTTATATTTCATTTATATCAAAGCGCAGGATAAGTTTGATCGTCTTTATAAGGCTATAAAGGCACAAGTCACAAAATGGGCAGATATTCTTGCCCCCTCTCTTGTGAGCATTATCGGTATCATTTTGGTATATCATTCCATATCATTTTTGTTGAAATAATTGGAAAAAGCGAAGCAATGCGAAAGCGCTGCTTCGCTTTTCTTTGCCTTTTGACGTAACGCGGATATATTCTGATTCAGCGCGTTTCCGATAAAATAACAAAAAAGGACTGAGGAAATCAAAATCAAATGCCAATTATTTTAAAGGAACAATTTTAAAGGATTAAATTCTTTGACGTAAAAAACATAAAAAGCATAGCATAATGATTTGTGTGTGTTATAAAAAGAGTAAAAAGTATGGCATAATGATCTGTGTGTGCTATAATATATACAAAAAAGAGGCTCTATAAAGTAAAATGGAAAAACAGCTTGTTAGAGTTGCGAAAAAACAGGAGGAGATTTAGCATGGTGGAGTATAAATACATAAAAGAGTTCAACCAAATTAACAAACATGATATACCTATTGTTGGAGGTAAGGGAGCAAATTTGGGGGAAATGACCCAAAGAGGTTTGGATGTTCCCCCGGGATTTTGTATAACAGCTCAGGCTTATAAATATTTTATCGAAGAATCAAATCTGAATGATGAGATCAGAAAAAAGTTTGACAGCTTAGATATCGAGGATTCCGCAAAGCTGCAAAAAACAAGCGAAGAAATTCAAAGTATCATAAACTCCGCTCAGATTCCAAAGGATTTGGAAAATGAGATCATATCGGCTTACAGCCAATTCGGCGATAAAATCGGAATTAAAAATCCGGAGGTAGCCATCAGGTCATCGGCTACGGCAGAAGATTTGCCGGAAGCCTCCTTTGCCGGACAGCAAGATACATATCTTCATATCAGCGGAAAGAAAGAACTGCTGAATTACGTGCGAAAATGCTGGGCTTCCCTTTGGACATCCAGAGCTATATATTACAGACAAAATCAAGGGTTTAACCATTTTGAAGTCAGCTTGTCCATAGTGGTGCAAAAAATGGTAAACAGCGAAAAATCAGGAGTAATGTTTACCGCCAATCCAGTGACCAATAATAAAAATGAAATGATGATTAATGCAAGCTGGGGCTTGGGCGAAGCAATAGTGTCGGGAGCTGTAACCCCTGATGAATATATTATTAATAAGGAAAGCAAGGAAGTGATCGAAAAACAAATTTCTGAAAAAAATACAATGGTGGTTAAAAGCAGCACGGGAATTGGCACCGTGACAATCAGGGCAGACAACTATATGGGGCCTGAAGATATAAACAAGCCGTGTTTATCCGATGAAGAGATAACGGAACTGATCGACTACGGACTGAGGATTGAAAAGATATACGGAAGCTGTCAGGATATAGAATGGGGATTTGACAAGGATACCAAAAAATTGTATATATTGCAGGCCAGGCCGATTACAACGTTAAAAGGAGGGAATGGATTGGAACAGGAAGTAAAGCAGAAAGACCTTAAGGTTCTGGTGAAAGGATTGTCCGCTTCCCCGGGAATCGGTGCAGGCAAGGTAAAAAGTATAAAGGATTTATCAGAAATGGCAAGTGTGGAAAAAGGGGATATTTTGGTTACCATTATGACCAACCCTGATATGGTGCCGGCCATGAAAAAGGTGAATGCGGTTGTTACGGAAGAAGGAGGAAGGACCTGCCATGCCGCAATTGTTTCAAGGGAGCTGGGAATTCCATGTATAGTAGGCGCCAAAGGCGCAATTGAAATATTAAAAGAAGGCATGGAAGTAACTGTGGATGCAAAAAGAGGAGTTGTATATGAAGGAACAGTTCTTATGGAGGACAAAAAAGGAGAGGATATAAAGGGTCAGGGAGCAGTATTGGGCGCAGACTTGCTGAATCAGATGGCGCCTGTTACGGCAACCAAAATATATATGAACTTAGGAGAGCCTTCCGTTATAAACATGTACAAGGATTTGCCCTTTGACGGTATAGGTCTTATGAGAACAGAATTTATATTTACCAATTTAGTTGGGATCCACCCAATGTACCTGGTAAAAACCGGTCAGGGACAGCTTCTAATAGATAAAATGGCGGAAGGAATCACTGCGGTGGCACAGGAAATATATCCGAAGCCCATCGTTGTAAGATTGAGCGATTTCAGGACCAATGAGTTCAGGGGCCTTAAGGGCGGAGATGAGGTTGAGCCCATAGAATCAAATCCCATGATAGGCTGGAGAGGTGTATCGAGGTATATTTCTCCAGAGTACGAAGAGGGATTCAGGCTGGAATGCAGGGCGTTGAAAAAAGTCAGGGAAGAATTCGGACTGGAAAATGTATGGGGTATGCTGCCGTTTGTAAGGACCACTTGGGAACTGGAAAAAGTAAAGCGCATAATGGCGGAAGAAGGCTTAGCGCAGAGTAAAAGTTTCAAAATCTGGATTATGGCAGAAGTCCCGTCGGTAGTGTTCGAGGCTGAGGAGTTTGCCCAGATGGTAGACGGCTTCAGTATCGGAAGCAATGATTTAACACAGCTGATAATGGGAGCAGACAGGGATTCGGCTATATTGAACAATATGGGATATTTTGACGAGAGAAACGAAGCTGTAAAAAGAGGCATATCCATACTTATAAAAGCGGCTCACAAGTACGGAAAAACAATATCCATCTGTGGGCAGGGTCCGTCCCAGTATCCGGAATTTGCCGAATTCTTAATAGGAGAAGGAATAGACAGCATAAGCGTCAACCCTGATACGGTGGCTTATACAAGAAGACTGGTAGCCTCGGCGGAGCAAAGAATCATACTGAATAGAATCAGAAATCTTTAAAAATGTCACGAACTGCGCCAATTTATGGGTGCGCCAAAAACTGCGGATACGTTATGTATCCGCAGTTTCTATCTTCCTATTTATTTGTATGACGTGTTATAATAATTGAGATATTACTATTATTGTAGGATTAAAAACGGATTCTAATTAGTATATTAAAATTAACCGGGCAGTTGTATGGTCAATTGACGGAGAAGAGCAAGGGGAAATATGAAAATCACTGTTATTTATGGAACGCAACGAAAAGTAAAATCCAGCACCTATAATATTGCGCAACAGTTTATAAGCCGTTTAGCCATGGGCGATACTGTTATTGAATTTTTTCTGCCCAAAGATATGCCGAATTTTTGCCGCGGATGCTATCAGTGCTTTACAGACCATACAAAGTGTCCTGATTTTGCATATATAAAGCCCATAGCGGATGCCATGAGAGAAGCCGATTTACTTATTTTTACGGCGCTTGTTTACGTTTATCATGTTCCCGGGCAAGTAAAAGCCTTTCTTGACCATTTTGGATATCGATGGATGCCGCATCAGCCAAGCGGCGATATGTTCAAAAAGCAGGCGCTGCTCATATCAACAGCGGCGGGGGCAGGACTTTTTTTATCTGCCATTACAAGAAATAAAACTATATTTCAAACCCTATCTGAATAAGCATTTCCTTGTCTTCATCTATATTATTGCCTGATGTGGTCAATAAGTCGCCTGTTATGGTGGCATTTGCACCCGCAAGGAACGCCTTTCTTCCAGAATCCTCCATAAGGTTTCTTCCGGCAGCCAATCGAATTTTGGCGGTCGGATTTATAAAGCGAAACATTGCTATAGTTCTTAAAATCTCCTGTTCTGTCAACTGCTCAAGATCCTCATATGACGTTCCTTTAATCGGCGTTAACGCATTGATAGGAATAGAGCCTATTCCTAATTCCGCTAAGCTTATAGCCATATCCAAACGATCTTCAAACGTTTCCCCCATTCCAATAATTCCTCCGGAGCAAACATTCAGGCCTGTTTTCTGCGCAAGTTTGATCCCGTTTATTTTATCTTCATAGGTGTGGGCCGTACAAACATTTGGAAAATTTCTTTTCGAGGTTTCTATATTTTCGTGATACATGGAAACCCCGCTTTCCTTTAAAGCCACATAGGCTTCTTCCGTTAGTAGGCCATGTGAAGCACACAAATCAATATCGCACTCTTCATTCATCCTTTTATATGCTTCACAAGCCTTATCTAAGTCCTTTCCTTTCAAATCTCTCCCCGCAGTCACAATAGAATATCGATGAATACCTTTACCGGCATGCTTTTTACAATCTGCAACGATCGTATCCGCATCTAAAAAACTGTATTCTTCGATTCCCGTGCTATGGTGACTGCTTTGTGCACAGAATTTACAATTTTCGCTGCATCGTCCGCTTCTTCCGTTAATAATTGAACACAAATCTACATTAACACCGCATAAGGCTTTACGGATCTCGTCAGCACTACGGCATAGTTCTTCTAAATCAACTGCAGCAAAAAAACTCAGATCTTCTCTCCTCTTCAGTCTTCTGCCCTTTATAATCTCCTGAGATAGTTTTATAATATCCATATCTTTTCCTCTTTCTTATCAGTAGTTACATTCTCCATAGTATTAATTTACAGATATCCTGCTCTTACTATCTGTTTTTTAACTGCAGGCCCTATGATAGCAGCAATTATTATCTTTATAATGTCTCCTGGTAAATATGGAATTACACCAGCGAATAAGGCGGCTTCAAATGTCATGTTTGCTTGAACAGCCAGCCACCCCGTCCCTAATGCGTATGTTACGATCATTCCAAGTACCATGCCTACTATGTACATGTGGACCTTGCCCGAATATTTGTCGACAAAGAAACCGGCAATTAGTGCCAAAAAAATAAATCCAATGAGGTATCCGCCTGTTGGTCCCATCAATTTAGCAGGTCCACCCGTAAAATTTGAAAAGACCGGCACTCCTACAAACCCAATCAGCAGGTAAACCAGATAGCTGATAGTCCCCTTCTTCAAGCCAAGTAAAATAACAGTAAAGAAAATGGCAAGGTTGGTGAAGGTAATTGGAACCGGTGAAACAGGAATTATAATAGAAAGCGGTCCCAGAATACACGTAACAGCAGTCATCAGCGCAATCAAGGTAAGGTTGGTTGTACTTATATTCTTCATAAAAATATTCCTCTCATTTCATCTAATATTTAATATTAAAATCATTATATTTTATCGCAGCGCCAATGTCAACCATATTTTGTTTTATGGTTGACATTGGTATAAAAAAAGAGCACTTTGGCAGCGGCAAGCTACCTGAGCGCCCTACTTTTATTGTCAGGGGTGACAAGGGGGCGGGGGTATTATCACTCTTGTCACCCTATATCACTTTTATGCAAATACAAATTGAACCATAACCATATATATAACAGTGCCTCCCAGAATGCTTAGGAGGTTGTTCTTCCGCCAAAGGTGCAATCCTGCCACTGAAATAACTCCAATCAACTCTGGAAGCCCAAAAGGTGCATCCAAAATCGATACGTTTCTCAGGCAATATATAATCAGCATACCCATGACAGCAGGAGGAAGCGTGTTTCCTAAATATGTAATCAGCTTCGGAGTAGTTCCTGTCCCGCTGAAAAGCACAAAGGGAGCAGCCCTGAGAGCGAATGTAATAACAGCGATAACCAGAATTATCATGATGGATTCACTAAAACTCAAAGTCATGGTATTTTATCCTCCTTCTCACTAATGTCTGTTATTTTCGTTTCGATTTGCTTTTTTATCAGCATTAATGCTGCAACGATCAATATCATAGAAGGAATTACGAGGTTATCAGAACCCGCGATCAGTAATGCTAAAATCGTGCAACTGAGCCCGATCAACGCAGGTATATGGCTGGGATATGTTTTCCATTGATCAATAAATATAACAATAAATAGCGCGGTCATTGCAAAATCCATTCCTGTAGTGTCAAATGTGATCATTGACCCTGCAAGGGATCCGATTACAGAACCAAATACCCAATATGACTGGTTCAGTAAAGCTACACTCAAATAGAATTTCTTTTCATCAATATCCTCCGGCGCCTTGATACTGCACAACAGTGAATAGGTTTCATCGGTAAGCGCAAAAGCTATGTACCATTTTTTCTTTCCAATATCGTTAAAACGATCCAAAAAGGATAAACCATAGAAAATATGTCTGATGTTTACAAGAAGCGTCATGACAGCAATCTGAATCAAACCAATCCCACCATAAAAAAAGCTGACAGCGATAAATTGCATTGCTCCTGCATAAACCACCAAGCTCATAAAAAATGCCCATATAAAATTGTATCCTGCATTTTCAAATAACAATCCAAATGCAATACCAATGGAAAGATAACCGAGTAAAACCGGAATGGTAAACGGAAAGGCCGCCTTGATCGCTTGCTTCATTTTGTATTCTCATCTTCTTTATTTAGTATGCAACTTGCCTTAAGTCAAAGTATATTTTTCTCTTGTTTGCGCAAATGCCCTTTATATAATGACTTAATACACATGGTATCAAATCCTTTTACGATAAGCAAGTAAAAAAGATTACCCCAACAACATCAATAGGATAATCTTTTAGCTTGCATTGTTTTATTATCATTCCACCCTGGCAACCGTATACATGGATCGTAAAACCTCCTGACCAGAAGGAAATGGATCCTTTATGGTCCATATGCTGATGCCTGCAAGACCATACTCATTTACCAGCTCTAACTTTGCTCTTGCGCTCCTGGCATCCTCAAACCAGACTATGTGCTGACGCCCCTGTTCGTCAATATATTCATAGAAAGGAGACTGAGCTAATTCATCAAATTGAATTTCTGCTCCAACTAGCGCAGCTCTCTCAAGTGCTTCTACATTTGAGATGTTTTCCGCCACGGATTCACCTTGAATAAAGGGTAATGTCCAGTCATATCCATAGTTTGGAAATCCCATTAGTATTTTTGAAGGTTCAATCACTGAAACTCCATAATCTAATACCTGGCGCACACTATTTAAGGGGGCTACGGCCATAGGCGGTCTAATGGTATCAATAAAGCACCACTATTATACTGTTTGTTTTTCTTGTTTTTGTTCTTGGTTTTTCAACGTACACAGGGTTTCGTAGTTTTTACCGCGCCCTTTTGTCTCGTAGTGTATGCTTATTGCATCCGGTATATACTTAATATAAATATCAAGGTCCTGTGTAGGATACATTATAATTTTCTCAATAATTTGGCTGTAAAGTTCCGGTGTTGGATTTTTTTGGGACAATATATGTTTTATTTTCCCGTAAAGACCTGTCAGGTTCTTGTTAAGCTCTATGATGTTTCGTTTTTTTTCCTTAGCTGACTTGATTTTGTTCTGTATATACAGTATTTCAGTATCATACTTCCGCTTCATCGAACCCATTTCTTCCTTGCTTATAGTGCCTTCCAAAAGCAGGTCTATGATCCTTTCCTTTTTACTCATCAAACCGACTAGTTCAGCTTCATATTTCTTTGTGTCATGGCTGATGTTTTCTTCCTGCGTACGCCGGATCTCTTCATGCAGCTCCTGAACCAAGTCATCCTGTATATCCATAAGTTGAATTATATACTGGACACAGCTTTGCAGAGCCTTGTCGTTGATCTGTCCGTTTGTGCATCCAGCAATCTCTTTTCCGAAAATCGCAACCTCCTTACAACGCCATGCTTTATATTTACTTCCATCTTTTAAGTTTTTCGTACGGACAATGCAACTGGAACCGCATTCGCTGCAGAAGATCTTGCCGGATGCCCAATATGCATTTGAAAACTTGGATTTATTGTCAATGATCATTTTCCGTTGCCCAAGCTCTGATTGTGCAAGATCCCATAGTTCCCTACTGATGATGTTTTCATGGTGATCAGGAATAAAAACCTTCTCTTCCTGTCCATCATTTTTTACAGATTTATGATCCAGAAAATCCGGCGTATAAGTTTTTTTTTGCAAGAGATCTCCTGCATACTTTTCGTTTTTTAAAATTCTGCCGACTGCCGTTGCACTCCAACGCTTCATACGTTTTGTCGATGCAACAGGCACCCCTTCCAGTATAAGATCCTTTGCTATTGCCATACAGCTTTTCCCTTCATATACAAACTTATAAAAGATCAGTCTAACTATCTCTGCCTCGTCTTCATTGATTGTTATAGCTCCTCCGTCTCTGCCCTTTGTTCTATCGAAACCGAAAATCGTATTTGCCATAACGTAACCCCGCTCCATCTTACGCTTCATGCCCCACTTAACTCGGCTTGAAGTTTTCCGGCTTTCTTCCTGTGCGACAGAAGCCATAATTGTAAGACGAAATTCGCCGTCATCATCCCGTGTGTCGATATTGTCATTAAGGAAAATTACGCCAATGCCAATAGCCTTCAGCGCTCTGGTGTAATGCAGCGTATCGACCGTGTTCCTTGCAAAACGGGAAACTTCCTTCGTGATGATGAGATCAATTTTTCCCGCGTGAGCATCCTCGATCAGCCGGTTAAACTGTTTTCGCTTTTTGGTGTTTGTCCCAGTAATGCCTTCGTCAATGTACATATCCACCATGATCCAGCTGTTATTTCCAGCAAATAGATCATCATAATAGCTTACTTGATTTTCCAAAGAGTTTAACTGATCATCTTCGTCAGTTGAAACCCTGGCATACGGCGCAACTCTTAAGATAGCATTGGAGGGCTGTAATGTAATCATGTTTCCTTTACTCTCCTTTCCAATAATAAGAAACATAATTAAATATGAATCAGCCTTATAATATTATATGGATTATAAGACCATTAATCAAATATGTAACTTATTGTATCTGTTTAGGCTGGTCTTTCATAAGCTTTGTATATTGTGCAGCGGATATGTGTTCGTCTTTGAATAGCTGCATAATCACGCCGCGGCGGATAGCTTTTTTGAAATCATTTTGATGGCAATCTTTAATTTTAATTTTATTATCTTTACTGCGCATGTGATTACCCCCTAAATCTTCATATTCAACTATATTCGCTTCCGTATTCTATTATGATATAAGCAGCGTTTCAGGAAATAAAAAAACAGCCTGAACGCTGCTTTGTCAAAAACAATTTTTAATTTAAGGTTATCCTCCCTTTGATTTTAAAGCTTCGCGCTTATTGGCGGCGAAACACCTGATTTTATTTTTACCGTTCATGGCCTCGCGCCCTCGGCTTCCTGTCCAACCGGTTTATCATCTCCTGATTCCTCTCCCGTTCTCTATATAGTTCTTGCCGCAAATCTGCGTTTTCTCCCGCCAACCGTTTCAGCTCATCAGACATGGCCTTGATATTATCAATGCTGTTTACAATATTTTTCTGTTTTTCTGTTAAGTTTTCATAACGATAGTTTTGAGCTGTTTTTTCCTCTGTTAAATCTTTTATAATGGATTGGATTCCTGATTCAGTTCTTTTCACATCAGAATTAACAAATGACATTTCTTTTAATATTTCATTGTGTTCTTTAGACAGGTTATTGTGCTCTCTGGTGTTTCCGGCAGATGTGTCTATTTGAGTCCTGAGAAGCTCCTTAGAGTTCTCAAATATTGTTTTTATTTTATAATTGTAATACAATGCCGCCACGCCCAAAGTGACTACTGCTGTAATGACTGCTGCAATTATGGTTTCCATCCAAAACTCCTCCGAAAATAAAAAATCGTACATCTGCCACCTCCATTTTATACATATCTTTAGAATAAGGTCAATCAATTTTCTTCTCCGTTGTCTAATAGTACATTTATGCCGGCGGTTTTTCTGGCGCCAGCATTATATCTACTATCAAAATCAGTAAATAAAAAAACAGCCTGAATGCTGCTATTGTGACCCAACTATGTATTTATTTTATGTATTCTTGTTTTCGATTTTTATTCTTGTTCCCCTTTTCACGTTCTTTTTTTTTCGGCTTATTCTGCCTTACTTCCTGAAGAAGCTTTTCAAGTGGTTTTCGCTCCCGATCCAATGCTGCCACGTCCAAATTCTTTAGCAATTTCACGTTAAGCTGATGCGCTTCATTATAATATTGGTTGACCTCCGGAAGCTGCGAGATCTCACTCATTACCGATTGGACTCTGTTCATGATTAATTTAACCATTTCTTTTGTCGGGTCTGAAGGCATATTTTTATAGCGAATTGAGTAAGAATATCCTTCAAGGTCATCACAGGTTTTTTTGAACTCTCCTGAAAGCTTAACCTTTCGATTAAGAGCTTCAGCAGCGTTACTTATGCCATGATCATATTCAACATTGTCATTATAACAGACCAAAGCTCCTTTTATCATTTTTTCCGTACATTGAAGGAGATGATATAAAGCAATATCAGGCCGATATGAGCAAATGGTTTCTGCCACATTAAAATCTGCAATCGCCTTATCGAACAGAACTGCTTTCCTGCTTACTTCGATCATAAAGCACCTTCCCCTTTCTCATTACATCATAGATGCAGCTATCTCGATCATCGTACAAATATTCAACATCTTTCCACGTGGAAACGCCAAAGTCAAATGAAATATAATGATCCTTTTCTATGCTCCGATAAGCCGCGCGCACTTTTGATGCCAGTTCAATTGACTCCTCAAATGACAATTCATTATCCGACACAATGCCCAAGAGGTCTATGTCGCTTTTTTCATCAGGAGTGCCGTATGCGTAGGACCCGAAAAGTATCACCTTTTCGGGGTTTATAGTTTCCACTATTATATTTTTCAAAAAATCAATATCCTCAGTAGTATACATTAAAACCTCTCCCCCTTTATTATTATAGCGCATCAGGGTAGTGTTCACGCTTCTTTAACGTTCATGACCTCGCGCCCTCGGCTTCCTGTCCAACCGGTTTTGCATGTCCTGGTTCCTCTCTCGTTCTCTATACAATTCTTGCCGTAAATCTGCGTTTTCTCCTGCCAACCGTTTCAGCTCATCGGCCATAGCCTTAATATTATCCACACTGGCCACAATATCCTTCTGCTTCTCTGTAAGGCTGCTGTATTTATGGATATCCCTTTCCTGCATCACTTTTATTTCAGTATAAATATTCCCTGCCATTTTAGACGCATCTACAATCTGCCCCGATAATGATTTATGCTCTATTGACAAAGAATCATGTTCCTTCGACAACGAACCATGCTCACCTGCTGAAGCTGATTTGTCCCGTGCCAAGCTTGTTATCACGGTTTCCACTTTATGCAGAATATCCTTAAATTTGCCGTCCCGTATACCGAACACGCCCAGCGCCACTCCCAGGAGTCCGCATCCGGCCGTTATTGCTGCTGCGATTATGGTTTCCATCCAGAATTCCTCCGAAAATAAAAAATCGTACATCTGCCACCTCCATTTTATACACATTTTTAGAATAAGGTCAATCGATTTTCTTCCCGCTGTTTAATAGCACATTTATGCCGGCGGTTTTTCTGGCGCCGGCACTATATCTACTATTAAAATAGTAATTATCTGTCCTTTTATTCTGATACTCCAATCCTTTTATTCCATCGCCTCTCTCATCGTTTTGGAGGCGCAGGCTGCTCATACCTTAAATCAGGTGTGTCTTCGCATTGCTCACTTTCAGAGTATTGGTATTAAATTTTCAAGGTGCAGCCAAACCGGGACGGAGCAGCGACGTTTCACAACGAGCCAGACTCTCCGGAGCCACTCAATGCCATATGGACTTATTCCACGCCATATATCTTCAAAGCAACAAACTATTTTAGTTTACTGCTTTCAGGATATACTGCATTCGTATTTAACAAGGTTGTCCTGATAGTATCCATCGTTAATTTTTATCATTTCTGTTTGCCTTTCCTATCGGTCATCTTCTCTTTCCACCCGCATTTTTTTAGGACACAGATTATTTCCCCGCTGTTTGCGTTTACATATGTATAGCTTCCACATATTTTGCATTTTCTCATTTTTTCACCTCTAAAACCTTCTCAACAAAAACATCAACCATTATGGGATCGAATTGCTTTCCTTTGTTGCTTAACAACTCTAAAACAGCCATTTCTTTATTCAATGTTTCTTGATATGACCTTAGGTTTGTCATTGCATCATAAGAATCTGCCACCGCTATTATTCTTGACAAAAATGGGATTTCTTCCCGCTTAAGCCCTGCTGGATATCCGGAGCCATCATACCTTTCATGATGATATAAAACGTATTTCGCTATACCCTGCATTTCCAAAGAGTTGCTTAAAATCAAATAACCGACTTCCGGATGCCTCATTGCCTCATGCCATTCTGCTTCAGTCAGAGATCCGGGTTTGCTGAGGATTTCCGCCTGCACCGCAACTTTGCCGATATCATGGAACATTCCGCTCGCTTCAAGCTTATATATTTCTGTATCGGGCAATTCCATTGCCATACCCAACATCCTGCATAATTGGCTTACTCTTTTTGAATGGGTTATTGTTTCTGCATTGTTTCCTAATAGTAAACTGTTAATCATTATTTTGTTAATCGTCCGCAATGGATTCCTCCGTTAAAGCCTCCATGAGTTCCAAGTATTCTTTTTTCGTAGGGACTTTGAATAACATCCAGTGGATTCTTCTAAATAATTTTTTCACTTTGAGCTTTTGAGTGGATTTTAAAGGTAAATATTTATTCATTATTCTCCCTTTCTCGGAACCAAATAGAAACTTTTATCAATATTTATAGTGATTTAAACATTCCATGATTCCAACTCCTAAAAACATCATCCCAAGGATCATACCAAGTAGGCAAAACAAAGCTGGCTCTTTATTCTTATTTATTTGAATTTCTTTGTCCATTAATGGAAATCACCGTACTGCCGCCTACTATCTGAAAAAGAAGAATACAATCAAAGCTTTCATCTTAAAGCCGGATGTATACATTCATGCAATGCCTCTCTACTTCCAAAGGTGCTTTAAGATTTTTTCAAATATCCAACATATGCTTCGATATGTCCAGGGGCTTATCCCTTTAAGTGAATTCGAGGACAGTTTTTTCGATATCGAAAACGTCTCTCCCGCACCACCGCCCGAGCCACAAAGATGATGCCAGAGCCACCTTTTGATTTTATATGCCAGACGAACCCCTGAGGCACTGTGAAGGATCGTCCTTTTCCCAATGTTCCTATATTCTCCATCTTGAAATCTCCTTCCTTTTATTTCAAACTTTAAGCAATTCTTCTAAAGGCACATTTAGCGCTTTTGCAATTCTTACAACCTTTTCTATGCTGGGGATGACTTTGTTTAATTCAATGTCACTTATTGTAGTCTGCGGAACATTAGATTTATCACTTAGATCCTGCTGTGATAATCCTCTCTGTTTTCTTAATTCTTTGATTTTTTCGCCCATTTTCATTTCCGCTCCTTAGTCAACGACAATTCGTTAATTGTAATATATTCCACATTTGCTTCTTTGTCAACGAATTTTCGGTAAATAATTTTTAAAAATTTGTTATAATTTCTTTAACGACATATGGTTAATTCTGGTGAGGTAAGTAATATGTTATTAAATGCTGCTGTTTCCAAACGAATAACAGAATTATGTAATGAAAGAAGTATTTCATTAAACAAACTAGCCACATTATCCGGGATTACGCAATCCACCTTAAATAGTGTGGTCAAATGCGAGGTTTCCTCCCCTACCTTAAAAACAATCTATTATATCTGCTTTGCCCTTAACATGGACTTGGCTTCTTTCTTTTCGTCCCCGTTATTTCAGGATCTGGATGATTGATTACTGCATTTCCCGCTATCTTTTGATAGTACGAATTCATTCTTTCTTTTTCACCTCGGCTAAAATCCGACAAAATAAAATGTATATGATACTTTATAATATTGTGGTAAAATCAAGTTATAAATTATTGGAGAAAGACGGCAGGAAACAGTTTCTCAACAGAGCAATTCAACACTTTTGCTAAATTCAAGGCTATATGAACATTCGGTATCCGTTCGCCAGCCTCGTAATTTTGATATGTCCGCACGGCAATATTTGCTTTATCCGCAACCTCTACTTGCGTAAAGCCCTTTTGCATACGTACTTGTTTCAATATTGTTTCCATCACCATCTTCCCTTCTTGAGCCAACATGCACATTCGTGCTTGTCTTGATTTTATCATAACATGCACGTTTATGCTTGTCAACCGTTATCAATTGACAGGAGTATATTTATGTGTTCCTTTACAAAACGATTAGCCAAGTTAAAGTTGGAACGTAACTTATTGCAAAAAACCATTGCTGATAACATCAATGTTTCTCTACGTGCATATCAGTATTATGAACGCGGTCAACGCGAACCTCAAATGTCTGTATTGATTGCCCTGGCAGATTACTTCGATGTCTCCATAGATTACCTCGTTGGCCGCACTAATAACCCTAGAATCAATAAATAAACCCTCTTGCCGACTCATTTTTCCCTCCTTATGCAAAACTTCTAGGACATAGTTTCAAAATATGTTAAAATCAAATTAATTGGTTGAGGAGAAAGGGTCCTCATCAGCATCTGGTGCGAATAGCTGCTGATGGGACAAGCCAAACAATCTTTCAAGCTTAAGAAGAACAGGACGACGGGGAAATCTTCTTCCCTTTTCCCAGTCGCATACTACCTGCGGAGAGACACCGAGTTTTTCGGCCACATCAATTTGTGTCCAGTCTCGGCTTATGCGTTCTTTTCTTAATCTTAATTCGTTCATGATCACTTTTCTCCTTTTTGAATGCTCCGCTATTTGCGTAGCTTCGGCTTTATTGTACTATGCTATTTGCATAGCGTCAAGAGGTTATTTACATGTATTCTAATTTATCTCAAAGATTAAAAGAGCTGCGCCAATCTCATAACATTAGCCAGAAGAATCTTGGCAGCGCTGTTAGCTTATCTATGCAGGCGATTTGTGATATTGAAAAGGGAAGGCGGTCAACCACTGCTGATAAACTTATCATTATTGCCGACTTCTTCGACGTCTCCCTGGATTAC
>JAQWBM010000028.1 GCA_028706405.1 Eubacteriales bacterium | reverse complement strand
TCTCTTAATATTGCGGCTGTGCTTGTCCCCAGCTGTTCAACGGCATATTTTGCCAAAGCTATTCCCTGGAAGGATTCCACAAAGCAGGTTCTGAAATAATATTCGCTGCTGGTCACCAGGGGGTTTGCAGATGTTATCGCAATAGCCGGAATTTTTGCTTCAGTAAAATATTCGCCTCCCACAAGCGAAAGTATACTTCCGTAACTGCCCAGTACAGCGGACACTTTCTTTTCCACCAAGTCCTCTGCGACAGACGCTGCTACATCCACATCAGATTTATTGTCTGCATATACCAGTTCAACCTCTTTGCCAAGAACCCTCGGAAACATTTCATGTGCCAATTCAATTCCTTGCAGCTCCAATTTACCGTTCTCCTTGTCGCTGCCTGACAAAGGCTCAAAAACTCCGATTCTTATCTTTTCATTTTTTTCTTCCCCTGTGCCCAAAAAGGTCTCCTGAAAATTATCAAAAGTGGTACAGCCTGAAAACAGGGTTGTAATCATCAATATAAGTATAACACGTATTGCAATTATTTTGCATTTCATCCGCATTGGTTTCTCCTGTTTAATATGGCTCTACAAAAGATTTATAGTCAAATTGTCCGTTTTGAATCATCTTTATTACAGCCGGCTTTATTGCATCGCCGTTTTCATCCAGTGTAATATAACCGGTCGCTCCTTTAAAATTCGTTGTCTGTGCAAGCATATCTCTTAGTGTTGGTCCATCGACCGTTCCGGCTTTTTCAATTGTCTCTATTGCCAGCAAATAAGAATCAAATCCCAATGCCGTTACACCGGCAGGCAGAGTACCGGCACCATATTCTGCAGCATACGCATCCAAAAATTCTTCGGTTCTGTCAGTTAATGGAGCCGCAGCATCATAGAAGCTGGAATAGACAGCACCCTCTGCAGCTTTTCCTGCTATTTCTATAACATCAGGCGTTTCCCATGTGTCCCCGCCTAAAAATGGAATAGTTATCCCGAGCTCACGCGCTTGCTTCATGATAAGCGCTGATTCTGTGAAATTTCCAGGTGCAAATATGGCTTCTGCTTCCGAATTCTTGATTGCGGTAAGCTGTGCACGGAAGTCACTGTCACCTGTGTTATAATTACTAACGCTTATGATGCAGCTTTCATCTCCCGTCAGGTCTGCCATAGCTTCCGAAAAATAATTAGCCAGAGTCACAGAATAATTGCTGGATGCTTCCCTGATAACGGCGATTTTCCTAAAACCTTCATTAAAAGCATAGTTTGCCATCACTTTACCCTGGAAAGAATCTATATAACATACTCTAAAATAGTATTCGTTTCCGATAGTAACGAAAGGGTTTGTGCAGGAAGTGCCTATTGCAGGTATTTTTGCATCTAAAAAAACCGGTCCTGAAGCTATGGCATTAGCGCTTCCCCAGCTTCCGAGCACTATATGAGCACCAAAATCATATACAAGATTTTTTGCCGCGTTCGCAGACTCGATTTTGTCGGACTTGTTGTCGGCATAATTCAATACGACAGGGATTTCTATTCCGTCAATGGTTACTGTAGGATAAAGCTCATGTGCAAGGTCAATGCCTTTCCTTTCCAGCTCTCCGCCGGATGCATTCGCTCCCGTAAACGGTTCAAATACTCCGATTTTGATTTCTTTGGGCAATGCTCCATCATCTGTTATTATATCCTCGTAGCCGCATCCTTTCATAAGTATAAGAGCTGACAGTATTAACAAGACTACCATTAATAAAGAAACCTTTTTCATATCCTCTTCCTTCAAGTGTTGCAGTATATTGGCAACTTATATTCGGTAGCATACCAGTTCCTTTCAGCTTTACAGCGGTAGGGACAACACGCTTTATTATATCAATTTTATTAAAAAAGTAAATAGTATGGACCGAATTTGAAAAGTTCTTGTTTTACGCTTGATCCAAGTGGTATATAAATTATAGTCAGTACAACTAGTATAGCGTATTTAAATTAACTGGCAGAATACGCTATAGCAGGGTGTGCCGAACAGACCTTCGTATTTTGCAAGAAGCGTGCTTTCTTAAATTCATCTGAAATCGCGCCTTTTTATTTTTTTGAAACTGTTGTATATTTTTTCATTTCTATCACAAACTATGCATGAATGGAGGTGACAATTTGCAAGTACAATTAACTCAAAAAGAGAGAATGCTGTTGGAGGATATGAAAAAAGAGGAAGAGCTTTGCATCATGAAATATAATAGTTATGCACAGCAAGCAACGGATCCTGCACTGCAGCAGATGTTTAATCAAATTGCCAATGTGGAGCATGAGCATTTTGATACCATTAATCAAATTTTGCAAGGAAATCAGCCAAACACCGGGCAAAGTAAGGGAGGGCAGACCGCGAAAAGCGGCCAGTCGGGACAGATAAACCTGGGGCAATCACAGGGGACACAAAGCAATAGCTCTGACAAGTATCTGCTTCAAGACATGCTTTCAACAGAAAAATATGTATCCAGTTCTTATAATACCAGCATTTTTGAATGCACCAAGCCGAATATCAGACAAGCACTTCAGCATATTCAGCAAGAAGAACAGAATCATGGCGAACAGCTGTTTCAGTATATGAACAGTCACGGTATGTATCAGCCACAATAATACGATATGCAAATCATAAATTCTGTCAACGGCATCAATTGCCGGGCAGAACGTTAAACCCATCAAAAACTATATAGTGACGTTGCTATAACGTTTGCTATATAGTTTTTACTCATTTGCATAAGATTTTTACATTCGGAGAGTTCGTTGCAAATACGATAGTTGCATAGCAAAGATCGAATTCCATGTTATCCCCCACTTTATAATCTCTGTCTGCTTCTTCAATATCTATGATCAGATGATCACTGCTGGCACCAAGAATTTTAACGCCTTTATCCCTCGGATAGATCATGTCCGGGTACGCTATATCCACTTTACCAATACCCAGCAACGCTTTTTTTCGGATCCCCAGATCCTCATAAGTGCCGTGATTTCCAAAAGCATCATAAGCAATTTCCCCCACTGGATAGCTTGGCTTATTTTTCACCTCAATGATCTCAGCTTTTAAGGTAAATACATCCTGAAACATATAGCTCATATCCAGACCAAACAGATCCTTAAGATCCCTCGCCAGTACAATCGTTTCTCCTATACGCAAGTTATTGATCCTGGCTGGCATGGTTCCATCGAGAACCATCGGTAAAGATTTCGTCGCCCCGCCTGAAATAATCTCTAGTTTTCGCCCAATCGCCTTTTCTATCATTTCAGCATAGTCAATCAAGTTATTCATTTTTTCAGGTGTCGCCTTAACAGAGCCAAAACACCCCAGATTTGTTCCAATGCCTGCAAGGTACAGAGCATCCAACTCATTTTCTACCATTATGGCTGAATCAAGAAGCTCTTTTTTCTCCCAAAAGCCCTCGCGGAGATCTCCCAAATCTGCCATAAGAATCACTTTGTGAGTTTTTCCTTGCTTCAGGGCCTCTTTATTCAAAGCTTTTAGTACTTCCACCTCACTGTTAAGGCTAATATCCGTCAATCTGATAACGCTCTCGATCTCACTTAGCATCGGGACACGGATCAGCATATAGTCAGCCTTGATTCCATAATCAATTGCTCCCTGTATCTGCTCCAGTCGAGAAGATGCGATATAATCAAATCCGGCGTCAGCAAATACCTTAACACCCTCTGGAATTCCGGTAAATCCTTTTATTACCCCTGTAACGCTGACCCCTCTATCACTGCAGCGTGAGACAATCTGATCAATGTTGTTTCTAAGTTTTCCCAAATCCAGCTCAATTAAGGGGTAAGTGTTTCTTGTTTTACCTTTTTCCATTATGTTCAGCAGCCCTCCTTTGACAAAGTACAATACACCTGGCACAGCGAAATTTGAAAGATCATAGCTATTATTAATGTCAATCATACATGAGGTCTATTTACCTGCTCCCTTATTTGAGTCCACAAACCGTTTTATTTTCTTTCCGGTAGTCTTATCAAATTCTTCCTTTCGTATATCAATTCTCTTTATACGTTTGAAGAAAGGAAGCTGAGAATTTAAATTATCGATTTCCTTCCAGATAAGAGCCGCCACATCTTCCTCTGTATAGTTTTCTCCGAGGGCTCCCTGTACTTCCTCGTAATCGGCACGAATGCTTGCAAAAATCAGTGTTTCTCCCGATTCTTCACTATTTTTTCCCCATACCATGCTTTCCTCCACATAGGGGATCCTTCCAAGATAGGTTTCAACCTCTTCAGGGTATACGTTTTTACCATTTTTTGTAATAATGACGTTTTTGTTTCTTCCTGTTATATAAACATAATTATCTTCGTCTAGATACCCCAGGTCTCCGGTGTGGAACCAGCCATCCCTCAGTACCTTTGCTGAAGCTTCAGGGTCATTATAGTATCCAAGCATGACGTTTCCGCCTTTAGCACAGATTTCTCCTATTCCTGTTTCAGGATCCGGGTTATGGATCTTAAGGTCAAACCCCGGCGGCGGATAGCCGGCTGAAGCGTTTTTCGGATACTTGTCCGGATTCAACGCACAAATCGGCGCGCATTCCGTAAGACCGTATCCCTGTACTGCATTGATCCCAAAGTCGCGGATTCCCTGTAATACATCTGGATCTATAGCTGCACCGCCGCAAATGATTACCCTCATTCTTCCGCCGAACAGCTCTATAATCTGTTTGAAAAAGATTGGCGCCAGATCTATACCAATTTTCTTTGTTTTTCTGTTAATTGCGATCACCTTTTTCAAGGTATTTGCTTTGCCTGATTTCTTTGCATTTTGCCATATTTTCTTGTACAGCCCCTCTATGAGCAGCGGTACTCCTAAAAAAATAGTTGGCCTTGCTTCCGACAAGTTTTTTACAATGAATTTTAATCCTTCGCAGAATGCTACGGAAGCGCCTCTGTAAAGCGGCATCAGAAAACCGCAAGTACACTCATAAGTATGATGGATTGGAAGCACTGAGAAAAACACGTCAGTTGGCTTCACATTAAGCAAAGTTGGAGATGCCATCAAATCTTCTACTATATTTCCATGTGAAAGCATAACTCCCTTAGAAATTCCGGTTGTTCCTGAAGTAAAAAGGATGCTGCTCATAGCATCACGGTCCATTACAGAATCAAGAAACTCCCTGTTTCCATCTGCAATCAATGCCTTACCAGTCTCTATGATTTCAACCAAGGATAGTCTTTGTTCATCGCGGGCGTTCGCATCCATATTGAGCAGAAATTTCAAGCTGGTATTGCCGCGCTCTTTTATGTCCATGAATATTTTTTCATATCTCTGTGAGTAAATTACACATTCAACATCCGCTTCCTTGATAAGCTGTTCCAGTTCTGAGGCGCCCAACTCCTTATCGAGAGGTACAACTATCCCAACCCCGCAAATTGCCGCCAAATAGGAAATTGCCCATTCATATCGATTTTCACCTATAATGGATATCGCCTTCCCCTTCAGACCCATGGAAATCAACGCAGTTCCTAATGCATCCACATCAACTTTTACTTCTTTAAAGGTTATCCCGCGATAGGGGGCTCCAACTTTATCCTTAACATGAAAAGCAATGTTATTGCCGTATAGCTCCACACTGGATATCAGCATGTGTTTCAAGTCAATGATCGGCCTGATATCCCTGTACATAACATACTTATCCGTGCTGTTTCGGACTCCTGCGACTCTTTTTAATGCATACTCCATTTCCTGTGGTTTAATTGCCTCATATTTACTGACTTCCATACATTTATCCCCTCCTTTCTTTTTCTTGAAGTGTTATAACATTTTTTTCTGAAAAGCAGTATATCTTTTTATTTTTTTCGTTGTAGTTTTTTCAAATTCTTCTTCTCTGATTTCAAATCGCTTAACTCGTTTATATAGCGGCATTTGTTCATTGATAATATCGATTTCCTTTTTCAAAATCTGTTTAAGTTCATTTTTTGATATTTTGCCATACGTACCTTCAACTGCTTCATAGTCAGGGAATATTTCAGCATATATCACTGTATCTCCCGATTTTTCACCATCATATCCCCATACGATGACTTCGCTTATATATTTACTTTTATTCAAATAAAATTCAACTTCCTCCGGGAAAATATTTTTACCGTTTTTCGTTACGATTACATTCTTTTTCCGTCCGGATATATACAGGAAACCATCTTCATCAAAATATCCATAATCCCCTGTGTGGAGCCATCCGTCAATCAAAACCCTTTCGGTTTCCTCTGGATCTTTATAATATCCCAGCATTACCGAATCACCTTTGCAGATGATTTCTCCCACGCCATTTTCATCCTTATCGATAATCTGTATCTCTGTACCCGGCATCGGAAGTCCAACCGATGCCGGTTTAAAATATCGATCCTTGTTTACTGCTATGATCGGCGAATTTTCCGTCATACCATAACCCTGAAACATGGTAAACCCCATGGCATTGAAATTCTCAATCACCACTGGATCAATAGCTGCAGCGCCTGAAATAAGGAGCCTCATATGCCCTCCCATAGCCTGATGCACTGATTTGAATAATCTTTTTGTTGATTTAATGTTAAAGACACCGAGTTTTTTGGATATCTGCACCGCAGTTCTCATCTTATCAGCTTTTCCGCTCTCTTCTGCTTTTTTCCAAACTTTTTTATGCATGGATTCAAAGAGAAGCGGAACCCCGAGCATAACGGTGGCCTTCGATTCCGCCATATTCTTTACAATATATTTCAGCCCTTCACAAATAGCGATACAGCAACCCTGGTATATACATGTGAAAACATGGCAGGTCAGCTCATAAGTGTGGTGCATTGGCAATACAGACAATCCCACATCGTTGTTGGATACATCTACAAATTTTGACATGTTATATACATTTGATGTTATATTTTTATGAGACAGCATAACCCCTTTGGCCAGTCCTGTTGTCCCGGAAGTAAACAGCAGGGAGCTCATCCCTTCCGGATCGATTTCCGCATCTATGAAATTTCGCTTTCCCTCCAGCAAAAGACGCTTTCCCGCCTGTTGGAGCTTTTTCATAGACAGCTTGTTTTCTGTATGTTCTAAGGTATCCATACTAATGATGTATTCTATGGATTCAATGCCTTTGCTCGCTTCCTCAATAACAAAACCAACCTTGCTGGAATAAATAATGGCTGTCACCTCCGCCCTTTCCAGCAGATTATGTACCTCCTCAGAAGGCAATTCTTTATCCAAAGGAACGATGACGCCGACGCCATTGACAACGGCAAGATAAGTTAATACCCATTCGTATCGGTTTTCGCCTATAACAGCGATTTTCTGCCCCGTCAGCCCCAGATCCATCAGTGCAGTCCCAAGCTCATCAATATCTGTTTTCAGTTGTGTGTATGTAATCGGCACATAGGTTCCCCCCGGAGCGTTTTTAACCATAAAGGCTTTCATATCTGAGTAAAGTTCCGCGCTGGTGTTCACCATGCCCTTTAAATCCCTGATCTGTCTGAAGCTGTAATTTTCATTTTTATATTTATGACTATTCATAGAAGCACCTCCGCATCGTTGAATAAGATATTTTATCATTTTATATAAGCACAATCAATATTATTAGAATTTGAGTGTTTATTATAAGGCTTAAACAGAAAAATTTCGACTGTAGAAATTTTTCTTATATGCTAAAAAGCGGCCGATTGGCCGTTTTTACAATTTAAAATTTTCAAATATAATTGATGGTTCATTCATCCGCAATTTTATTATCAGGATGTCCCCATTTCTCTTTTGTCAGGCAATTGGGAAATGATGATAGCGCTGAACATTAAAATACATCCAAAGATTTCTCTCATATTCATGATTTCATCTAAGAGCAAAAATCCGAATAATGCACCAAAGACTGCTTCCATGCTTAACAATAAAGATGCTACTGTAGGATTTGTGTGCTTTTGCCCAATTATTTGCAGGGTAAATCCTACTCCTCCTGACAGCACACCAGCGTATAAGATTGGAATTGTACATGCAATGATTGCCTTAATAGAAATTTCCTGAAAAATCAATGCTGCTATTGTACTAAGAATAGCACAAACGCTAAACTGTAAAAAAGAAAGCTTCAGGGCATCGACTTTTCTTGATATAAAATAGTCAATCGCTAAAAGATGTACTGCCCAAAAGCCTGCTCCTATCAGAACGACCAGATCGCCGAAGGCTATGGTGAATTCTTCTGTTATGGTAAGGAAATACAGCCCTACTGCTCCGAAGGCCACTCCGATCCAGCATTTGAGGCTGGGTATACGCCTTAAAAACAAGCTGAAAATAGGAACCAACACTATGTATAAGGCTGTGATAAACCCCGCCTTTCCTGCAGTTGTAAAGACAAGTCCAAATTGCTGCAGCGTTGTTCCGCAAAATATAACACATCCGCACACAACCCCCGCTTTGATCAATGTATTTCTTTCATCTATATCCTCCGGGAAAAATGGTATTTTCTTTTGCACTGTACCCGCAGCCTTCTCAAGCTTTTTTCTGATACCTTTTTCGAAGAAATGTATTACCGGAATCAATACCAAAGCAGCCAGAATGAATCTTACCGCGCCAAAGGTAAGGGGACCCACATAGTCCATTCCCACTCTTTGCGCAACAAAAGCCGATCCCCAGAGAATTGAGGTCAGCATTAACAGCATATTCCCTACTAATTTTTCCCTACTCAAAAATAACACTCCCGTCTTTTCTTATCTCATATAAATATAGTTAACGGAATTGATAAAATCAACATTAGATAAACAACAACAGACTCACAGCCATAACTGCCATACCGGCAATCAATCCATAAATGGCAAGGTGATGTTCTCCATATTCTTTGGCCGCCGGCAAGAGTTCATCAAGGCTGATATAAACCATAATACCGGCTACTGCAGCAAAGATAACTCCGAACATGACGTCATTAAAGAAGCTGTATAAAATCAGAAATCCTATCAATGCTCCGACAGGTTCTGATAGTCCTGATAAAAAGGACAGTTTAAACGCTTTTTTTCTGCTTCCTGTCGCATAGAATATAGGAACCGCAACCGCAATGCCTTCCGGAATGTTATGAATTGCAATCGCAACAGCTATAGATATACCCAGCTTCGGGTCGCTCAATGCAGCCGCAAATGTCGCCAGACCTTCAGGGAAGTTATGCATCGCTATTGCAAATGCAGTGAACAATCCCATACGCATTAGTTTTGACTTGTGTTCTTCACTCTTGCCGTCCATTTCTTCAACAGTATGTAATTCATGGGGGTTTTCTGTTGAAGGTATCAATTTATCAATCATTCCCACAAACAATATCCCGAAGAAAAATCCCCCTGCAGCAGCCCATGACCCGGCCTTAGCTCCAAGAGCGGATATCAAAGCATCATTCGCTTTCACAAGTATTTCGGCAAACGAAACATAAATCATAACACCTGCTGAAAATCCTAATGACATCGAAAGAAATCCAGCGCTGGTTTTCTTTGTAAGTAAAGCAAGCGCACTGCCTATACCTGTAGAAAGACCGGCAAAAAGCGTTAGGGAAAATGCAAATAATACATTCGAAAAGTCTATAACAATCAATCCTTTCTAGTTCATAACATCATTGACAGCATTGAGAACAATGCCGATGCTTTCATTTACAACAAGGTCAAATATATTATCAAATTGAGTTTTGTCCTTATTAATTAATACCTTTTTCCCTTTAGCTGCAAAAGGCAAACTATTGACCGGGCTCACGTTCAGACTTGTGCCGATAACTATCAGCAGGTCAGATTCAGCTATTTCTTCATAGGCTTTCTCCCATACACTTGATGGAAGGCTTTCACCGAACAAGACAACTCCCGGCCTTAACTTTCCTCCGCATTCTTCGCATAGCTTATCATTCATTAAGTTTTCTGTTTGATTCCCTTTACTGCACGAGGAACAACCTATATCGCTAATGGAGCCGTGAAGTTCATATACTTTCTTACTGCCTGCTTCTGTATGAAATCCGTCTACATTTTGAGTCGCAATTGCTTTGATTATGCCTTCTTTTTCCCAGTCAGCTAAAATCTTATGTCCGGTGTTGAAATTGCTGCTCTTTAAAAGCTTGATCCTGTACTTATAAAATTCTCTGAAGAGTTCATAGTTGTTTTCAAGAGCTTCAATAGCTGCCACTTCCGAAGGATTAATTCTTTTCCACCATCCATCCTTCGATCTGAAATCCGGCACACCGCTCTCGGTTGAAATACCGGCTCCTGTCAATACTACAGTATATCGTGATTCTTTTAAGAGCTGACTGAGCTTCTCAATCTTTTTACTATCAACCATATACATCATACCTCCTCTCTGTATCACTATTATAGCGCATCCGCAGAAAATTTTCGACTGTAGAACATTTTCTTGTATGTTATTTGGGAGGCTCATTGTACGTTCCTAAATTGTCAAGCTTAACTGTCAAAACATGTGACAATTTGCAGCTTCCTCTTTTATCATATCAGAAAAAGATTCGGAAAAACCCATAGATTATTCCATAAAACTAGTGTACAATATTAAGGTATAAATATTTGAAACCAATAAATTAGCGCTATTTTATTAATACAATGCGGGTGATAATAATGATCCATGAAATAAACAATGAAAATATTTCGGAAACAGAACGGGCGCAACGTATAAAAAAGCTGCAAAGCTCACTGATCGAAAAGAATATCGTTGTCAATGTTGTAGAAGTGCTGGCTTACGAAAAGGTTTTTGAGTTAATGAAGCAAATGCAAATATGCAATTGTAGAAGCTGTACTGCTGATGTTTTGGCTATAGCCCTGAACAATTTGCCTGCAAAATACGTTACTTCGGATGCTGGGAAGCAGTACATACAGCTTGATTCTTTCAAGATGCAGATGGAGACAGATATTGTATCGGAGTTGATTAAGGCATGTCTCATAGTGAAGGAATCCCCGAAACATGATAACCTTTGATGATTCTGATGGCTTCATCAAAATTTGTCAGCAATCCTGAAACCAGGCAATGTTGCCACATTTCCGCTATTCGTTAACCGGCCCCACTTCCAGTTTTACCAACCCCTTGACAGTTGAAGAACGGCGCTCAAAGTGAATCTCTTACTTCTTACTTCCTCATATGCAGCACCGCTGATTTTGCTCCCTCTCCACCCTGTGGTGAGGAAAGATACGGCGGTATTTGGTATGTTTTGAAGCCGCATGAATATAACCAGTATAATTTACATTTACCTATTGACATCATAGGTATTACCTGTTAGAATCCTATTAATCTATAAGAATGGTAGGTAATGATTATGAGAAATATTTTTGAACTCCTTTTACGGGCAAACTTTCGTTTCGGGCGAATGTGACGAATATGCCGATGTTGATCCGAGTATAGAAATAAACACATTGAAACGAAAGGAAATTCATATGCCGAACAATCAATATAAATTTGAAACCTTGCAACTTCATGCAGGGCAGGAAAATCCCGATCCGGCCACCGATGCAAGAGCGGTTCCGATCTACGCGACCACTTCATACGTTTTCCGTGATTCCGCACAGGCAGCTGGACGGTTTGGACTGACTGAAGGCGGTAACATATACACACGCCTGATGAATCCGACATCGGATGTATTTGAAAAGCGCATCGCAGCGCTGGAAGGCGGCGCAGGAGCGCTTGCCACTGCTACCGGCGCAGCAGCAATTACATATGCTGTGCAGAATATCACAAGAACGGGCGACCATATTGTCTCCTCAGAAACGATATACGGCGGTACATACAACCTTTTTGCCAACACCTTGAGCGAATCAGGAATCGAAACCACATTTGTGGACGGAAGCGATCCTGAAAATTTCGAAAAAGCCGTAAGGGCGAATACGAAGGCGATATTTCTCGAATCGCTCGGAAATCCAAACTCCGATATCATCGACCTTGAAGCGGTTTCGGAAATCGCTCACAGAAACGGTATTCCCGTTATTGTTGACAACACATTCGCAACGCCGTATTTATTCAAACCCATCGAATACGGAGCGAACATCGTTGTCCACTCGGCAACGAAATTTATCGGCGGTCATGGAACGGTGATGGGAGGTGTGATCATTGATGACGGAAAATTCGACTGGGCGCAGAACGATAAGTTCCCCGGCCTTTCCAAACCAAACCCGTCTTATCACGGTATCACCTTTACGGAAGCGGTGGGAAACCTCGCGTATATCATAAAAATACGCACCACTCTGATGAGGGATACCGGTGCGACCATCAGCCCGTTCAACTCATTTTTGCTCTTGCAGGGACTGGAAACGCTTTCGCTCCGCGTCGAACGTCACGCGGAAAACGCGCTTAAGGTAGTAGAGTACCTCAAAAACCATCCGCAGGTCGAACGGGTCAACCACCCCTCCCTGGCATCAGGAAAGGCAAAGGAGCTTTATAACAGATATTATCCGCGCGGCGGCGCATCGATTTTTACGTTTGAAATCAAGGGTTCTGAAGAACAGGCCAAGAAATTTACGGAATCTCTTGAGCTCTTCTCGCTGCTCGCAAACGTCGCTGATGTAAAGTCGCTTGTCATCCATCCTGCTTCAACTACGCATTCGCAGCTCACATATGAGGAATTGCTTCGGGCAGGCATTAAGCCTACAACGGTAAGACTCTCGATCGGCACGGAACATATTGACGATATCATCACCGACCTTGAGCACGGTTTCGATTCAATAAAATGATAAGGAGATAAACGTTATGACGCTGATGAAAAAATTAACGGTATCTTTCCATCCCATTGTTTGCAGATTGATCCGAAGCGGCGTAAAAGGCGAAGCCCGGATCAGTTAGCGAAAGCAACCTACGAAAAATACGGATGGTCGCTTACGCTTCACTGACTGAAGGAACGAGTTATCGTTCAAGCGAAAGGAATGGCCATTAATGAAAGTATATGTGGATAATGCGGCAACCACAAAGATGAGCCGCACGGCAATAGACGCCATGTTGCCGTACATGGAAGCGCTCTACGGCAACCCGTCAAGCCTTTATTCAATCGGGCAGGCGGCTGCTGAAGCCTTGCAAAGGGCAAGAGAAACCACGGCAAAGTGCCTTGGTTGCGAGGCGCGGGAAATTACGTTCACCTCCGGCGGTAGCGAAGCCGATAATCAGGCGATTATTTCTGCCGCCGCACTCGGAGAAAAGAAGGGCAAGAAGCACATAATTTCAACAGAGTTCGAGCATCACGCGGTGCTTCACACGCTTAATAAGCTTGAAAAGCAAGGCTTTGAAATCACGCTGCTCAACGTACATGAAAACGGGATTGTAACCAAGGAGCAAGTCGCATCCGCAATCCGTGAAGACACCTGCCTTGTGACGGTCATGTACGCCAACAACGAGATCGGCACCATACAGCCGATTGCCGAAATCGGCGCGGTCTGCAAGGAAAAGTGCGTGCTTTTTCATACCGATGCGGTACAGGCTGCGGGACATTTGCACATTGACGTAAAAAAACAGAATATAGATATGCTTTCGCTCTCCGCGCATAAGTTTCACGGTCCGAAAGGCATCGGCGCCCTCTATGCGCGGAAGGGCATTCAGCTCACCAACATCATCGAAGGCGGCGCGCAGGAGCGCGGCAAGCGCGCGGGAACGGAAAATGTTCCCGCTATTATGGGAATGGCGGCGGCTTTTGAAGAAGCCTGCGGGTATATCGACAAAAACTCCGCAAAGATTTCCGCACTTCGGGACAAGCTTATCGATGGGCTTTCAAAAATACCGCATTCAATTTTGAACGGCGCCCGCGAGCCAAGGCTTCCCGGCAACGTGAATTTCTGCTTCGAGGGCATCGAAGGTGAGTCACTCCTTCTTTTGCTTGATCAGAAAAACGTCTCTGCTTCGTCTGGCTCCGCCTGCACATCGGGTTCGCTTGATCCGAGCCATGTACTTCTCGCCATCGGCAGATCGCACGAAATCGCGCACGGATCACTTCGTTTATCGCTTAGCAAATGGAACACGGAAGAAGAAGCTGCGCATATCCTGAAGGCCGTCCCGGAAGTGGTAGCATACCTGCGCAATATGTCGCCCGTCTGGCGTGACCTTAAGGAAAGCAAAAAGAAGTTTATTCTTTAAGAGAAAGGATCATCTTTATGGCATTATACAGTGAAAAAGTAATGGATCATTTTACACATCCGAGAAATGTCGGGATTATTGAAGATGCGGACGGTATCGGCGAGGTTGGCAACGGCAAATGCGGCGATATCATGAAAATATACTTGAAAATCAAAGACGGAATGGTCTCCGACGTAAAGTTTGAAACCTTCGGCTGCGGCTCGGCCATCGCCTCAAGTTCTATGGCAACAGAGATGATAAAAGGCAAACCGCTTTCCGATGTACTGACAGTTACGAACAAAGCGGTGGCTGAGGCCCTCGGCGGACTTCCGGCATACAAAATGCACTGCTCGGTTCTTGCGGAAGAAGCAATCAAGGCTGCGGTCAAGGATTATTATGACAAGAACGGAATTGAATATCCAATTGATTCTCCTATCTGCCCTGCAGTATAATAGGTTATGATATGGAGGTGCTATATTTATGATGATATCAACAAAAGGAAGATATTCTCTTCGTGTAATGGTAGATCTTACGGAGCACAATACGGATGCGTATATTCCATTGAAAGACATTGCCAAACGGCAGGAAATTTCACAAAAGTATCTTGAAAGCATCATGACAGTGCTTTCAAAGGCCGGTTTTGTCGATGCGCTCCGTGGTAAGGGCGGCGGCTATCGCTTGAACCGCTCTCCGAATGAATATACCGTTGGCAGCGTGTTGAAATTGACGGAGGGTACTCTTGCTCCCGTTGCCTGCCTTGAAAATGAGCAGAATAAATGTGATCGGGCAGCAAATTGCAGAACGCTTCCAATGTGGATCGAGCTGGATCGCTTGACAAGCGATTACCTTGAGGGAATTACGGTGGGAGATCTGGCCAAAAATATTTCATCCGGCAACTATGTTATATAAACGGTTTAAAGCAAAGCTGCTGCATTAAGATGGATAATGTGTTTGTCAATCGCATCTCCAGACATAGAATACGTTTTTTCGGATACATCAAGCAATCATAAAGGCAACCTGCAATTTCTGTCGGCGGCCCAAGTCCCAATCAGACAGCATAATAACGTTTGAAAATCGACTTAAACCCCTAAAGACAGACCATTGTCTATCTATCTCGTTTTTTAATAAGAGATCTCTTTTTGCAGGAAAGTCCCCTGCTTCAGGTCATCAAATGCCTTCTGCAATTCCTAATTTGTGTTCATTACAATCGGTCCGCCCCAGGCAACAGGTTCATTTAACAGCGTTGAACCAATAAATAGTACCTAGGCATTTTTATCCGCAGTTTTTATCGCCACATTGTTTCCTGCCGTAAGTTTTGCCGCTGTTTTTTCTTTTATCAGTTCGCCGCCAATGTAAAGCATCGCCTGATAATGTGAAAATCATGACAGAACTCTCTACTTCTGTATTTATAATGACGGAAGCACCGGCATTCAGGTGTATATCAAAATAGTCCAACGGAAGATACTTGCTTGCATATCCTTTTTTGCCTGCAAATTCGCCTGCAAGCAGTCTTAACTTGCCGTTCTCCAGCTCAATTTCTTCGATTTCAGAATTCTTAATGCTGTGATAGACCGGCGGAACCATCTTATCCTTTGCCGGAAGATTCAGCCAGAGCTGCACGCCCAGCAGCCTTTCGGATGCCGGCAGCCTTTCTTCATGCAAAATACCTGAGCCTGCCGTCATCCATTGAACCTCTCCGTTTCCAATGGTATCCGTATTACCCAAACTGTCCCTGTGAGTCATTTGTCCGCGATACACATAGCTGATTGTTTCGATGCCTCTGTGCGGATGCATGGGAAAGCCGGCTGTATAATCATCGGGATTTGTGCTGTCAAAGGAGTCGAGCATCAAAATCGGATCGTATTCTTGAACAGTCCCATGTCCTAAGACACGCACCAAATTCACTCCGGCTCCATCCTGCGTTCTAAATCCCCGAACTTGTTGCTTGGTTTTTCTTTCCATATACTTCTCCTCCTGCATGTTATTTACAACGCTTAAAAGGTTACATCTACTTGGGGTATTCTATAATACCAGATTTAATCAGCAGTATAGTCTTCAGTGGGATCAATCACAATCGAATTGTTCTTGGCATCCCAGGCTACATTGAAATGAAAGGTTTCTCCTAAATCCCGCAGCTTGAAATAGTTGTTATTATTAATGGTATATGCTGTCAGATTTACAGAAATGTACCTCTCTTTAATCCAAAAATGTTCTCTTATCGTTAATGTGTAAAGTCCAAATATTTAATATGTTCTGGTAAATCTTTCTGTATAATGTCCTTCATTTTTTTTGCAAATGGGCAAGGATAGCCAATTGGAGTTCCTTTTTGGATACAAGAAGCAAATACGATTGTATCCGCTCCGCGTTTAACCAATTCACGCGCGCGAAGAACAGACTTTTTTGCAGGACATCCGCCGCAATTTATAAAACCAACTATTTCAATCTCTTCATCTATATTTTCAAAAGCCCCCTTTTTTTCACGGATCATCCGAAAATCCGTTGTACCGGGGCAATAATCCTCTGTTTGCATACATCTGATAATTCCAACTTTCATGACTCTTCCTCCTTATGTAAATAAAAATTTCGCCATCATCTGGTTTTGGGCGAATATCCATACTGGGCTCACGGGGGAGTAAACGTATCATAATTCCAGTGCATAATTCCAGCTTTGCCGCCGACCTTAAGAATTCCATAAGCTTCATTTAATATTACGGACGGTTTATCATGATGCAAAATATTAAAAATCATAACATAATCAGCTGTTCGGGCATACCGCTATCACGTGCTTTCATAATCAACCTCTCATTGTGTTTATACATTTAAAATGTAATCGTCTTTAAACCCATAGTACCATATTTCTCTGTATAGAAAAAGAAATAGTCTCCCCTTAGCGGCAACTATCCTTTGTATGTCATTAGTACAAAATTGGTCAGGTTTTTTTGTTTCCTGATTTTGACTTTAAATACTACCTTGATTTTATTCGTATTAGCGCATATAATTTATTTTAGAAACATGGTGGAGGAATATAAATGTTTAATTATATATCCGTGCAGCAGGTTGCTGATAAATGGGGAATCTCAAAGCGAAGAATACAAAAGCTCTGCGAAGAAAACAGAATTAGCGGAGCGATTCGTTTTGGTCATGTATGGGCCATTCCAAAAGAAGCACCAAAGCCTGCAGACGGTAGATTGAAAGAAAATAGGAAAAAAGGAACACGAGAATGAAACGAATTTTTTAGAAAAAAAGGGTATACAACTCTAATTCGAGCTTATGTTTTTAATGATTTTCTTCGAATAAATTACTGCATTTATCGAATAGCAGTATCTCAATTTTTGGATGGAAGGAGCTGAAGATAGTGGGCGATAAGGTTCTAATCGTTGACGATGAGAAAGAAATTGCTGATCTTGTCGAGGTTTATCTTCAAAATGAAAACTATACGGTATTTAAGTTTTATAATGCAACAGATGCACTTGCCTGTATAGAACGTGAGGATATGAGCCTTGCGATTCTGGATGTTATGCTGCCGGACATGAGCGGCTTTGCGCTCTGTCAGAAGATCCGCGAGAGCCATCTGTTTCCGATCATTATGCTTACCGCAAAGGTGGAAGACATGGATAAGATTACCGGCTTGACTCTGGGAGCGGACGACTATATCACAAAACCGTTCAATCCGCTGGAGCTAATTGCCCGCGTCAAAACGCAGCTCAGGCGCTATACACGGTACAATGCCGCAAATGCGCTCCCGATGGAAAGCCAGGAATACGATTTTGCCGGGCTTTATATTTCGCAGGACAGCCATAAATGCATACTGTATGGAAAAGAGCTGCCGTTGACGCCCATAGAGTTTCATATTCTTTGGTACCTCTGCGAGCACCGCGGCAAGGTTGTTTCATCGGAGGAGCTGTTCGAGGCTGTGTGGGGCGAGAAATATCTCGACAATAATAATACTGTCATGGCGCACATTGCGAGGCTCCGAGAAAAGATGCACGAACCCAGCCGGAAGCCGAAATTTGTGAAAACCGTGTGGGGGGTGGGATATAAAATTGAAAAATAAGAGAAGAAAGACAGATGATTATCGCCAACTGAAAACGAAACTGTTTTTTACTACTTTGCTTTTGGTAATAGGAGCTGCATAATAATTTGGGCAATTTATTCTTTCTTTTTAAGTGGAAGATTTGCAGATTTTATGGTTTCTTTTTTTAAAAACGCTTTTCATATGGAATATAGGTCAGCATTAAACCTATATCAACAATCTATCCGTAATTATATGGATTGGTTTATTTACATCTCCATAGGTGTTGTTTTTTTTATTCTATTTGCTTTTTATCTAAATCGGTTTACAAAGTACTTTTATGAAATCAATAGAGGAATTGATGAATTGATCCAAGAAAATGACACAGAAATCACATTGGCTCCAGAATTATCTTCTACAGAAAAGAAATTGAACGCTGTACGCCAAACACTGGAAAAGCGAAAATTAGATGCCCAGCTAGCCGAACAGCGTAAAAACGATCTGGTGGTTTATCTGGCCCACGACCTGAAAACGCCGTTGACAAGCGTGATCGGATATCTCACCTTGCTTCGGGATGAACCGCAGATCCCGCAGGATCTTCGTGCCAAATACACCGGCATTGCCCTTGATAAAGCAGAGCGTCTGGAAACACTCATTAACGAGTTTTTTGACATTACTCGCTTTAACCTAACTCAACTGACACTGGAACCTGAACGTGTCAACCTGACCCGGATGCTGGAACAGGTTACCTTTGAATTTAACCCCGTGCTTACAGAGAAATCCCTGCGCTGGGATTTACACTTAGCACCGGATATCTGGATTATTTGTGACCCGGATAAGCTGGAGCGCGTATTTGACAATCTCATCCGCAACGCTATTAACTACAGCGATTCAGATACGGAGATCCTTGTTTTGACGGAGCCGTCTGACAGCAATTATGTGAGGCTGCGTGTGGAGAACCATGGCAAAACTATTTCTCCCGAAAAGCTGGAGCGAATTTTTGAACAATTCTTCCGGCTTGATACTTCGCGCTCCAGCTCCACCGGCAGAGCCGGGCTGGGTCTTGCAATTGCAAAGGAAATCGTTGAACTGCATGGAGGCGCGATTACCGCCGAGAGTGCCAATGAGCATATTACCTTTACCGTAAAGCTACCCATAGATTGTCAGAAAATCGTATGATTTTCATAGTTCTTTTTTCAGGTTTTCTTCATTAAAATCAAAAACATGCTTGTCCCCGTTTGGGTACTGAGTATTACGCCGATTTGGTCCACGCGCCCGCGGGAAACGGTCCACGCTGCCGGGAAAAGCGGTCCACGATTACGCAGCGGTGGTCCAGCGGAAGAAATTGCATAAGTATGCAAAGTGCGGGGCGGACCACAGCGGTTACGATCCGCCCCGCGATGTGGGTTACTTTTTCAAACCCTTGCGCTTGCGCATAGAGTCCTTGCCGTCAATGAAAATCTCGTAGGAATCGTGGACAATCCTGTCCAAAATGGCATCAGCCAGCGTGCTTTCACCAATTTTGGTGTGCCAGCCTGCTGGGGAGAACTGGGAAAGAAAGATCGTTGAACCTTTCTGGTGGCGGGCCTCCACAATCTCCAATACATCACGGGCTTCAGCCACCTTTAGCGGCAGAAGAAGCCACTCGTCCAGAATGAGCAGGTCGGCGCGTTTGTACTGCTTCATCACCTTCTGGTAAGTGCCGGTGCCATGAGCGACAGTCAAATCATTGAGCAGATCGGGCAACCGGACATACTTGGCGCGGAAGAAGCCTTTGCAAGCAGCGATACCAAAGGCACAAGCCATATAGGTTTTCCCCGCGCCGGACGCGCCGAGAATGATAATGTTGTGCTTGTCCTGAATGTAGGTGCAGGTGGACAGTTTGGAAACGAGGGCTTTGTCCAGCTTGCGGTCGGCGTGGTATTCGATGTCCTCCACACAGGCGCTTGGGAAATGGAGCCCAGCGCCCCGGATGAGGCGTGTCAACTTCCGGCTTCTGCGGGCGGACCATTCGGCATCCACCAGCAGACCGAACCTGTCCGCAAAGGACAGGGACGCAATAGAGGGATCGCTTTCTTGTGCGCGGAAAGCTTCCGCCATTGTGTCGAGTTGCATCTCGCGGAGTTTGTCCATCGTTGCTTCGTTCACCATTACCTGTCACCTCCATCGCCGTAGTAGCCAGGGCCTCTGGTGAAGCCAAATTCGGCGGAGGGGTCCACAGGTTCTTCTCCCGGCAACTTGTCCTGACCGGTAGCAAGAATGCTTTGAACGCTCTTGAAGCTGGGGGATGGCGTGTAAGTTAGTGCCCGTTTGCAAGCTGCTTCCAATCGAAAAGCGGAATACTTGTCACTGAGTTTCAGAAGCGCCATACAGGCCCGGTAACCCTGCTGTTCAACCTTTCGGGCAGCGAGGATTGCTTTCACCACCGTAACGGTATTGTCGCCCATACTCCGCGCCCAAGCGAGAAACCGTTCAGCATTCCAGTGGGTATACTTGCGGTGGTCCTCCGGCATATGCTCCGGTAATGTGGAATACTGCCCCGGATGCCCATGCTTGCGGGGATGAGAGGCAATGCGTTCCCCGTCAAGAAACACCTCCACCATGCTGCGAGTCAGCCGTACATCTACTTTTTTCTTGATGTACGCACTTGGCACACTGTAGAACATCTTGTCCGGGGAAACATGGTAATTGTAGGCCACTGTGCAAATCTTCCACTGTGCAAACTCAAATTCTCTGAGCGGCAGCGGTATTAGCAGCGGCTTTTCCTGCTCCAAAAACACGCTCAAGCGGCAACCGCCCTTTTTTTGAAACGGCCTGTGATGCAATTCCTCCAGCTGACCGCGAATGGATTCATTGACTTCTTCCAAAGTGAAAAATTTCCAATTGCGCAGCGCCGCGATGATCCAAGTGGAGATGATGCCGACTGTGCCCTCAACAGAGGGCTTGTCCTTTGGCTTGCGCACTCTGGCCGGAAGCACAGCCGTGCCGTAATGTTCAGCCATTTCCTGATAGGTCCGGTTCAGCACGACCTCGGCATTGGTGTTTTTAATGACCCCTGTCTTGAGGTTGTCTGGTACCAGTATCCGTGTTGCGCCGCCAAAAAATCGGTAAGCGTTCACATGGGCGGCAATCCAGTTCTCCTGGTTGCGTGACAGAAACGCCTCCACATACGTATATCCGCTGTAGCTCAGAGCCGCCACAAAGACGTACGCCGGAATGATTTCGCCGGTCAGGTTGTCCGTGACCTCCATTGTCTGCCCGGCCCAATCCACTTCCATCTGCTCACCGGGTCTGCGCTCAATGTGCATGGTGGCTTTGGTGCGCACACTGTACTCGCGGTACCGGTCACAGAATGCCGTATACATGTATGGTATCTCGCCGTTTTGTCGGCACTGGGCGCAATACTCGTTCCACAGCAGGCTCAATGTGACACCGCTTTTTGCCATCTCACGATGGACCCATTCAAATTCCGGCTCCTTGTAGTACCCGGAATCCTTTGATGATGGCGAAAACAAATCCCGCAACCGCGAATCTGTCATCTCCGGCGGCAAAGGCCAGACAAGGTTGTGTTTCTTTGCGTGTTCCACTGTTCGCTGCACGGTGCCTTTGCCGCACCCGCAGCTTGCCGCGATACTCCGCTGGCTGAGTCCTTGGCTATGAAGCCGCAGGATTTCCCGATAACTGGTCATATTCATGACCTCCTGAAATGTATTTGCCCCGTTTGCACGGTGCATACATTCAGAATACCACCGGGTTTTTATTCACTGGACCAACCCGCGTTTTGCTGGACCGTTTCTCGCGTTACACTGGACCACTTTTTGCGGGCGCGTGGACCAAATCGGCGTAATACTCAGGTACCATAAAAGTACCAAACGGGGATTTTCTTTTGCTCAAATATTGCTCTTTTGGATGTTTCTTCATACACCGCTCACCGTTGCGGAACGGCACGGGCATGATGTGAAGGATTTCCCGGAACCACCTAGTGACGCACCTCTGGGTGTTGATGCGACCGTATCGGAGGGCTGGCTCGATCTGAAGGTCAAAAACGAGACGGAGATGTCCTTTCAAATCAGTATTTCGTTTGATGAAGATCACATTACCGGGCGCCTGCTGACTGATCAGGACAACGGGAAATTTTACGAGGTTGTAAATGGTGAGTCACTGTATTACCGCAAGAACAACAAGGTTTTTGAAGAAGTAGATGTGAAGCAAAAAACGATTCAGATAGCAAACGGGGACTATATCTCCGAAAAGCTGCTTTACCAAAACAAATGCGAAATCGGCTATCCGCTTCCCGAAGGGACGAATGTTGTTGAGAAAGGATCAAAAGTAAAATGAAAAGATTAAATATTGCAATCCTGTTCGGGGGATGTTCTCCCGAGTATAGTGTGTCGCTCCAATCAGCCTACTCTGTGATTCAGTATATAGATACCTGCAAATTTATGCCCGTACTGATCGGGATTTCACCAAAGGGAAACTGGTATCGATTTGAGGGGGATCATGAAAAAATTGCGTCTGACACCTGGTGTAATCCCTCTGACTGCTTGCCGGCAGCAATTTCGCCGGATCGTGAAGCGCATACCCTGTTGATATTTCACCCTGACAAAGTTGTAAAACTCCCGATTGGCGCCGCATTTCTTATTCTCCATGGAAAAAACGGAGAGGACGGCACGGTGCAGGGCTTGTTTGAGATGGCGGGAATCCCGATTGTCGGCTGCGGCACACTGGCCTCCGCGCTCTGCATGGACAAAGACCGTGCACACAAGCTGGCACATGCTGCCGGTGTGCAGGTTCCCGCCTCCTTTATTTTGAAAAAGAATATGGATGCCGGAATCGCTCCGGCGCAGGCGGAACACCTCGGGTATCCGCTGTTCATAAAGCCGGTCAGAGCCGGTTCCTCCTATGGCATTACCAAAGTGGCTGACCGGCACGGTCTCCCCGCCGCCATCAAACTTGCCTTTGAATACGATAATGAAGTAATTATTGAGGAAACCATCAAAGGGATTGAAGTCGGCTGTGCCGTGATGGGTAATGATGAGCTGACAGCCGGAGAGGTCGATGAAATCGAATTATCAGACGGATTTTTTGATTTTACGGAAAAGTATACTCTGAAAACTTCGACCATTCATGTCCCGGCACGAATCCCCAAAGAAAAAGTAAAGGAAATCAAACAGACCGCAAAGACGATTTATCAAGCGCTGGGCTGCCGCGGCTTTGCGCGGGTGGACATGTTCTTAAGCGCCGACGGCAAGGTCATTTTCAATGAAGTCAATACGATTCCCGGCTTCACAGCGCACAGCCGGTATCCCAATATGATGAAAGCCGTCGGAATTTCTTTTGAACAGGTCATTTCCCGCGTGATTGAATTGGCGGCGGGCGTATGAAAAGGCTTGTAATACCGCAAAAGTCTGTTCATGCGGGCAACCTGATTTTGGTCAACGGTCAGTATCCCTACTGTTCGGAAAATGTAGAAGGTTCTCTTGTCCCAGTTCATTCAGACAGCAGTGTCTTGCTGGAACGCAGAGCCGCTGTTTTGCTTTCCAAGATCATGAGCAGTATCGAGGGCTGGGAGCAGATCAGCGCGGTGAGCGGCTGGCGCTCCAGAGAAGAACAGCAGAAGATTTATGACCAGTCCCTGCGAGATAACGGGGCTGCCTTTACAGAGCAGTTTGTAGCGAGGCCAGATCACAGCGAACATCAGACCGGACTTGCCATCGACCTGGAGCTTGGCAAACCGGAGATTGACTTCATCCGTCCGGATTTTCCCTATTCCGGCATCTGCCAGACGTTTCGTGAGAAAGCTGCGGCCTACGGCTTCATCGAACGCTATCCAAAAGGGAAAGAGGCGATCACAGGAATTGCGCACGAACCCTGGCATTTCCGTTATGTTGGAGCACCTCACGCCGCAATTATGACAGAGCTGGAACTGACGCTGGAAGAATATTATGCTTTTCTAAAACAGTATCCCCATGGAGAAAAACGATTTTTGCATCGGACAGGGAATCAAACTATTGAAATTTCGTATATAAAGGCCGTAGCTGGAACAGACATTGAATTTGAAATTGAGAACGATATTCCATACTCGGGATCCGGCAATAACGCAGACGGGTTTGTTCTCACCCAGTGGAGGAATGGAAATGACAAAGGATAAGCAATACGGAGGGTTGGATGCATTCAAACTCATCGCTGCATTGCTTGTCATTTGCATCCATACCTCTCCTCTGACTATATTCAGTGCAAATGCGGATTTTTTCCTGACCCGGATCGTCGCCCGGATCGCCGTGCCTTTTTTCCTGATGGTATCGGGTTTTTTCGTTCTGCCCCAATACTTGTTTGAAAGGCGCCGTGACACCCACCCGCTCATGCGGTTTCTCAAAAAAGCCTTACTTCTGTACGCTGTGGCAATAGTGATCTATCTGCCGGTCAATTTTTACGCGGGTCAGTTCAAGGAGCTTGACGCGGCGGACATGATTCGCATGGCCATGTTTGATGGTACGTTCTACCACTTGTGGTATCTTCCGGCCGTTATCCTTGGCGTTCTGATTGTATTTCTCTTGAGCCGGAAGCTGCCGTTCCAGGCAGTTATAGGCGCCAGCCTGTTTTTGTACGGCATTGGTTTGATGGGGGATAGTTATTTCGGCGCAATTTCCGGTGTGCCAGTTCTGTCCACGATCTATGACACGATGTTTCATGTGTTTTCCTATACCCGAAACGGACTGTTTTATGCGCCTGTTTTTCTGGCAATGGGTGCATGGCTTGGACATTCCCCGCGGATTTGCAGCGCAAAAATGAGTGCAGCTGGTTTTATGGTTTCCATGGTGCTGATGACCGTCGTAGGATTTACCCTGCATCATCTTGGCTGGCAGCGCCATGACAGCATGTACCTTGCCCTGCTTCCTTGCATGTATTTCCTTTATCAGCTTGTAATGGCGTGGGATCGAAAATCAGAACCGTCATTCAGAATTATTTCAACATGGATTTATCTCACCCATCCCCTTTTTATCGTGGTTGTCCGGGGAGCGGCAAAAGCAACCGGCCTTGTGGACATGCTGGTGCAAAACAGCCTGATCCATTATCTTGCTGTATCGGTGCTGTCTGTTCTGTTTGCTGTGCTGGTGGCTAAATTGCCCGTATTCAAAAAGAAAAAAGCCTTTCAGAAGGGGCGGGCATGGATTGAGCTTGACCGCGCCGCACTGCGGCATAATGTAGAGACACTTTGTGCCTTACTTCCAAATGGATGTGAACTGATGCCCGCTGTCAAAACAAATGCCTACGGGCATGGTGCGGTCCTGATCTCACGGGAACTGAAGCGGCTGGGCGTAAATGCCTTCTGTGTCGCAACCGTTCAGGAAGGAGCCGCGCTGCGCAAAAACGGCATCACCGGAACGATCTTAGTGTTGGGCTATACCCATCCAAGGGATTTCTCGCTTCTTTGCCGATACCACCTGACGCAGACCGTGCTTGATTTTTCTTACGCTAAGGTTCTTGACCAATATGGGAAAAATATCTCGGTTCATATCAAAATTGATACAGGAATGCACCGCCTGGGAGAACGCAGCGAAAAGACAGAAGAAATCATCAGAATTTTTGAGTGCCGAAATCTGAACATCGAGGGTATTTTCACGCATCTGTGTGCAGCCGATGAAAATTCCGCTGAAAGCATGGCGTTTACCCATGCCCAGGCAAAGGTCTTTTACGATGTGGTTGCCGAGCTTCATCAGCGCGGATTCACATGCCGTAAGAAACACATCGTCAACAGCGACGGCCTTTTGTACTATCCGGAACTGGCTGAAAATTATGCAAGGGTCGGGATCGCACTCTATGGAATGCTCAGCACCCGCGCCGGCACGGAACGCTGCGGCATTTCATTAGAGCCTGTTTTATCCATAAAAGCGCGGATCGCCTTGGTCAAAGATTTATTTCAAGGGGAAGCAGCCGGCTACGGATTGCAATCTGCCACTCCGCAGGACAGTAGAATAGCAGTTGTGGCAATCGGATATGGTGACAGCATCCCGCGTTCCCTGTCCTGCGGGGTGGGGAGTGTTTTAATTCAGGGTATCAAAGCTCCTATTGTTGGACGGATCTGTATGGATCAAATGCTGGTGGATATCTCCAACGTTCCGAATGTCAAATCCGGAGATATCGCCGTGATTATTGGGCAGTCCGGGAATGAAAAAATAACTGCCTGCGATCTTTCAGAACAGGCAGGAACCATTGCCAACGAAATCCTCAGCCGTTTGGGTGAACGGATGGAAAGGCTGTTAATTTAGATTTCGTCTATCAGTCACATGATAGCTATCGACCTGAGATTAAGAAATAAAATGTTAAATGTTCTTGACATTTCAAACCGCTTCTTATAGAATAAATGTAAAGATGTTTTTACATTAAATACGAGGAGGGATTTCCAATGAAACATAATAAAGCGGATGAAATGGAAATGGCAATCAACTTCAAGGCTATGCGGTTGTCGTGGGTATTTGTCACAGTCGTTTTGCTTGGTTGGGTCGTGTGCGTATATGCCCAAAGCGGAGAGTTTCTTTTCATCCCGTTCAGTATCGTCTGTATCCAAACCATCATCTTTTTCAGCAGTAAGCTGATCATTACCCATAGAATGACAGATGGAAACCATGAAGAATAAGTTGAAAGAGCTACGCAAGGGGCTGGGGTTGCGTCAGGAGGATGTTGCCTCCCGATTGGGCGTAACAAGGCAAACCATCATTGCCGTAGAAAACAATAAGTATAACCCAACCCTCGAATTGGCAATGAAGCTAGCCAGACTGCTTAACACCCCGGTTGAGGTTATTTTTCAGCTTGACGAGTAATAGGCAATCTCATCAAAATCCGCTTACCTATTTTGCATATATGCGCTCTTGTTCTTCCAGTTTTTATTCATTGCAGTTCAATCTTTTTATCTTTTTCTTCCATTCCCGCTTCTATGTCTCCAGCAACAGCATGTAAAAAGGCATCACTTTCCCCTGGCGGAAAGTGATGCCTTTTTGTATTCACAGTGGAAAAAAGATTTTGAGCTTAAACAAATCAATTTAAACATACTGCGAAGTTCAGTAAACTGGAATTTGTCTTAATCTGTTTTCTGCTTATAAGGAAGGCACCTATACTCCCACGTAATTCTACGTGTGCAAAGATTTTACTATGTGCATAACTATTTCACATACAACCTCCCAGGGTAAGAATGACTTTTGCATGCTTATATCCCTTATTCTTGCTACTACATTCCATAACAATAAAATAGTCGCTATCATTCTCGGCCTTTACAACAATACCTTGTGAATAAGCAGTTTTCCAAAGTGGTTTAATACCATAATAGCGAGCAACAACTTCATTTGTCGGATTTGGTACATCTACATTGAAACCATTCTCAAATAACCACGCATGATAATTCTTGAGTGCAGGGGGAGGTCCCATTATCTTAAATGACATCATGGTTGCTGTTTGAAATTCCATTTCTTCTTCAACGTCAATCACATACTCTTCTGTAGGATCAAGTTCGTATTCGCCGATTGACGTAATTCCCCCAAAATCCTCATTTAGTTTGATTTTTTTCATATATCCCCCAAGTCTAATATCTCATTCTTCTTTTGGTCTTGTATCAGCATAAGGTTGATTTTGTGACACAAACTTATCTACACTTAAAAATGACTTACCCAGCTCATTTAAGCTAAGTTTCATCATATATTCAGCAACTTCTCCCGAATGATCAATACTGCGCATTGGGTCTAATTTTCTACGAAATTCTTCAAATGTATCTCCAACGACTAACCATTCATCCTCTTCTTTATCATAATAACAGTGGTATTCGCGCCATAAAAACTCGTCATTTTCCTCATAAAAATCTTCGTCGGCAGAAAAATCTGCCCATGGGAATAGTCGTGGGAAAACCATAGTGTATGGCGTAAAAGGAAACCAATATGGGTACACATATTTTTGGATACTCTTTCCGTCATCAACAATTAGTTCAGTGTCTCCTCTGCCGCTGCTCTTATTTACCCATTCCGTTGAATGCAGTTTGATTTCGCCGCCATCTTGAATGATTTGCATAAACTTTTTTTGAGACAACAAAAAGTTGTAATTTGTAATGTGCTGCGGCAAATTTGTAAAAGAAAGAAGCTTTTCATTTGACAAAGCATCCAAAAAAACTTGAGTTAAAGGAACTTTAACAAAAAAGCCTTTTCCTTTTCCGCCTTTAGTTCTTTCAATAGTGTCAGCCGTTAACTTTTGCCAAATACACATATCATTATCAGGATTGTACAAAACCACAATACAAGGCAAAGAATTCATAGACCAATAATTGTATTGTCTCTCGTTAATATCTCGGAAAACAATATAATCATCTTTTTTCTCTTTAAACCAACTTGCCCCAGATTTTATTTGCAATGCAAGAAGTTGTTTTGATTTCCCGGTCGATTCAATTAACTCCATATGAGCATCAATACCGACATCATCAATCGGTTGCTCTCGAAACATCCAGTTATTATGCTCGGCAATTTCTGCGCAATGATACACACCTATTCTTTCAGTTGAACTTGCCATAAACAATCTCCTTAAATTCCACTTTGTCGTACTGGTACAAAATTCTTGCCTGTCATAAACATAATGGGGAACTCAAAAATTAAGTGAACAGGCAATATCTTCAGTACTTAGGTCTTTAACCAGTCAATTGATTGTAGAACTTCTCGAGTTCATCAATAACCAATTGCTTGATTGTATGATTTGTAAAGTTTTTTTCAGTAATACCGTGCTGTTTCAATGTACTAAACATTTTTTCATTGAAATCATATTCGGAATTTATCTTTAGAAAATCATTTAGGGAAATATTCTGCATTTTCTCTTTATCGCAAAGCTGGTAAACAACAAACGCAATTCCCATTTTGAAGCGTAGCATAGCAACATGTTCTATATCCAGCATACTTTCTGACAATAGAGAAATGTAATGAAACGCAACCGGATACCTAATATATGGGATGCACCCGTATTCTACACATGAAACAATAACATCAATAGCTTGCTGTATGCATCCGAAAACAAGCATAAAAAAATTATGTGAATCAGGCATATTCTCATCTACCATATATTTCGTATCTGCCAATGCAGCTTGGAATTGCTCCTCAAATGGTAGAGATTTGTCATCTTCTTCTGAGAACATTACCAATCTCCCGATATCTTCACGAGCATAAAACATAATGTCTTGGATACTGATGCATTTTTCAAAATAATCCTTAAGACCGGTTATCCCATTGAAAAGACTAACAAAAACCTGCTCCCCAACACCATAAAGTGAATTATGCGTGTTTGACTGATTTAGCAGTCTTAGCGGTAATATAAAAATGCTATTATTCGTGTTTTCTAAAAGTTTTATATTATCTGCTGCTGTTATACCGATTTGCTTATACAGAAAATCTGCATCCGTACCAGCAGACATTTTATTGCATATTTCCGAATACTTACTCAATGGATCATCAAGTACATGCCTTTTCCCAATAAGCAAAAACGGCAAATGTTCCTGATCGTCGAAATCCATGTACGTTGCCGCAGTAAACACATAGCTGTCTTTGCCTGGAAAGAATGCCTTAAGATACAGCTGAACAACTTCGATATGCCTAATCCAAAACAAATTAATTTCGTCCATTGCTTCCGAACAATGTGAGCATTGAAGCTTGGGCATCAACGCAGATAGCAAATCCATATATTCATTTTGAATTAAATATATCTTATTCAATAACAGATTTGATTTCAAAGTTTATTACCTCATTTAGAATTTGCTCCGGAATACCATAAAGCTCATTCAAATAGAGCACAGTTTTATTCATCACCATAATACAATCTGGCAAAACTGTTTTCAGTTTTGTTTCATCTTCAATATCAGGAACAAAATGGTATTTATGAGCAGGATTATTACATTTCAGTAATGAAGATTCACGGATTGCACCCCAAAGGCCATGTTCAAAAGAGGAATCGTAGTCATAATATAAACCATACAGATCTTTTTCATCGACACTTTCTGCCTTAAGCCTTACGTTTTGCTTATCAAAATATTTGGTGTCCATGTTGATGAATTCCTCACCCTTGAATTCATTGACCAATGCCTCAATGAATTTTTCATCAAAATGTGAGTCTACCGAAGCACCACTTTCCCTGTGCCTTGCCAAAACTAATTTATATAGTCCCATGCCATACAATTGATAATCCCGCCAGATATTGTCGTGGGAGACCTCATTTTTGACAAGATATTTCGTCATGATGTAATCCTCGATAAGAACACGTACACAACTTCTTCCAGAAATGGAGTTGAACAGACTATGTTCATAGATTTCTTTCAGACGTTTGTACGAATATGTTGCAATTCCCAACAAGACATTCATTTTTTCATTCAAAGGATTAGCTGCAGTAAAGAGTTCAGAAAGGTAAACAAATACCTCATGCAGATTCTCCATGTATGCTGTAATGTTTCGCTTTTCTTCCGGGAACTCAATTACAAAGATATTACATTCAGTCATTTCACTTACACACCTCCAAAATCCCTGCAGATAATCAGAATCCACTTTTTCGAAAGTCAAAATCATCATTTCCAGAGAACGTACTGTAGGACGGGCCATTCGCATTATTTCATCACTATGGGCTGACGAAGGATAAGCGCTCAGCAAATCCACCTGTTCTTTCAAAAGATGTACTTTGCCAGAGAGTTGATTAAAATAAAGAGCAATAAACCTAATATCTGTTGATTCAAAAGACTGATGATCCATAATTTTACACATGGTTTCTGTTATTGAGTTACACCTCTCATCCACACCTTGTTCAGAACAATAAAAACACTCTGCAAAAGCCGGAGCTTTGGTGGCTGTAAGGTAAATGGTAAGTGGTGCAAGTACTTCTTTTGCACCGACACAAACGATGTGTTGGTAAAATCTCTTTTGAACATCTAAATCCAGCTTCAATATTTGCGACATTCTGGCAGTATACAGATCAGGTGCTAATTTATGAAGCACAGATATAATACTGTATAGTTTTCTTAGCCCCTCTTCTCGACCAAACTGTCTGAGAATCAACCCTATCCAGAGGTACTCTGGCATACGCCCATATGTCCATGACTTTTCATCCTCAAATTCTTGCATCATTGGCAAAGAATTTATTGGCGTTATAAACTTGCCTTTTTTAAAGGTATAATCTGATAATTTGCATTGGAGGCTTCACATTATTGCTATAACAAGAAAACCGCACAGAGAAATCCCTGCACGGTCGACTTTATCATTCTTATATTGCGTGGACAGACATTGCGCCTACCGTTGACTCATTATACCAAATACCTCCATAAAGCACAATGATATTACCAATGCACTTGCTGAATTGTACTATCTCCCATAAACTTTTGATTGAACCAAAGATGTAATCAAAGTTTTGGGAGGAATTAAATGTGAGATTTTCTGATATACAAAAAAAGGAACTGGTTGCCCTTTACTATGGTGGAGGAACAGTATCTGATATCTGCCTACAGAGCGGCGTTCCGAGAAGCACCTTCTATACATGGCTGAAACCATATCAGACAGAGGTTACACCCTCAGGAAACATCGTCAGCGCAAATGAATTTGTAAAGATGAAGCAACGGCTTGAAAAGCTGGAGCAAAAAATAGAGGTACTTCAAAAAGTGGACTGCACTGTATCCTCACCGCTACAAGACAATCTTCAGGAACTTTCTAAATTATCCGGTCAATACAGTGTGCATATCCTGTGTGATGCACTCTGTGTTGCCCGAGGTACCTTCTACAACCACATCTTCCGCAGAAAAGAAGTGACCGTCTATGATAAACGCCGCGAGGAGATGCGTGAACATATTCAAACCGTGTTTGACGAAAGCCGGCAAAGATTTGGTGCCAATAAAATAGCTGCTGTTTTATCAGAGCGTGGTATCAAGACTACTCCCAAATATGTTGCTGAACTCATGCGTGAGATGGGCATAGAAAGCATTGTGATCAATTCTAAGAAGGAGTACAAAAGGCACCTTCGTCTTGCCAAAAGGCAAAACCATCTACAGAGACACTTTCAGGCTTCGGAACCAAACCGTTTTTGGGTTAGCGATGTTACCTGTTTTAAAATTAATGATAAATATTACTACGTCTGTATGATCTTAGACTTGTTCTCACGCAAAATCGTTGCACATGGGATGTCAACGAAGAACAGTACATACCTAATAACATCCGCCTTTAAGCGTGCATTTAAGGAAAGAGGTAACCCTCAGCTGTTAATGACATAATTGAATTACCCAATTCGGACCGAGATTTTTCCCCACTTTTGGTATACTGAAAACGTGAAAATCTCCTAACGAAGGAGGTAATTTATTCATGTTGGAGGTACATATGCAAACAA
>JAQWBM010000027.1 GCA_028706405.1 Eubacteriales bacterium | reverse complement strand
TGGTGGTGTTGGCGTTGGTGGTGGGGTCGGAGTTGGCTGCGGTGCTGGTGCTGGCGCCGGAGTTGGAGCAGGTTGTGGCGCTGTTGGCGGGACTGGAGCAGGTTGCGGGGATGGCTCTGGTTTTCGTTCGCAAGGATCCTGCACGGGTTTCATACAATCAGATTTTTTCCCAGGGATACAGATCCTCTGACCATATCTCAGATTGTATGGGTTAAGTATCCGATTAGCCTCCATGAGCATAGATACTGATACGTTATATTTTTGAGAAATGGAATAAAGCGTATCTCCTGATCTGACAGTATATACATCCGTGCATACATATTCCTCTGATGGGATAATTGGAGGGTGCGGGAATCCAGGGCTCATACAATTATTTTGACCCATAATTAATAAATCACCTCTCGTTCAAATTTTACTATCATATTATTTAAAGTCATTGAATTTTGTGATAAAATAAAACAATTAGGGACATGCAAAAGGGAAGATTTGAACGACGGCGTCAGTCCCCGCTTCTTAAGCGGCGGGTTACCAATGAACAGGCTGTCAGTTTCACGCACAATCCCGACTGACGCCTATGGTTTCGGCTTCCGGAAAGTAAAAAACTGCCAAAACCCGGAAACCGACCGTTCAACGATTTGAGTTCTTATTTTGAAGGGAGCAAGGCATTGAGCAAGATAAATTTGGACATCCTTATCTTATACGGCAATATAAGACAAGATGAGACCATAAATTCAGCAACAAAGCTATTTAATGAATTTGATTATCATGAATATATATCCTATATGCAAGCAGATTACTATAGAATTCAAGAAAGCCTATTGGAAGCGTCAGTCGATTCGTGTATTGACGGAACATATTGGCAGAATTATATCTGTAAACTGATCTCAGAGAGTGAAAATCGCTTCAGCCTCATGAGTGAGAAGGGAAAGATGGTTGACAAGAATATTTATAAAATTGCTTTACGGGAAATTAAAGAACTAAAGATGCTGTATAGACTGGATTGGAATAGAATAGATGAGATTTTCGGAAATACTGAAACATCTGTTTATACAATGAAGCTGCAAGACAATCCTGCATGTACAGGTTATCGCGATAAAATCAAAAATGCGATGGAATCAGATTCCGATCAAGAAACTATGGAAATGCTTAAGGATTATTATCAAGAGCGTGGTTGCGGCATTTTTGAAAAGTATCAGGCCTTCATATGGGATGAAAAGCTTGTGGGTGTGAGTAACCTCGATAAGATTACGTTTTATCAGTTGATCGGATATGAAAGACAGAAAGCTGCGCTGATTGAAAATACGGAATTTTTTCTCAGGGGATATAGTGCAAATAATGTTTTACTGCACGGAGACAGGGGTACAGGGAAATCATCCTGTGTAAAAGCATTGCTTAATAAATTTCACGATAGCAAATTAAGAATGATATCACTGAATAAAAACCATATTGATCATCTTTATCGAATAATAGATATCATAGCCGATCGCGGATACAAATATATAATATATATTGATGATCTTTCATTTGAAGAGACGGAGACAGGATACAAACAATTCAAATCTATCCTTGAGGGCGGAATAGAAGCACAGCCGTCTAATGTTCTGATTTACGTTACATCTAACAGGAGAAACATTATCAAAGAGACCTGGAATGATCGTGAAGACGGAGGCGAAGTTCACAGCAGGGAGGGAATGCAGGAGAGACTGTCGCTGGCAGATCGCTTTGGTCTTACAATTACATTTTCTGCACCGGATAAGGAAAATTTTCTTAGAATTGTTAAAGGAATAGCCGAGCGTGAAGGGATTGAGATGAAGGAAAGCTGCCTTATAGAAGAGGCTTTAATGTGGGATGTCAGGCAAAAAGGCAGGTCGGGAAGAAGCGCCAGACAGTTTATCAATTATATTCATTCAAAAACGATGCTTGAAAAAGAAAATTCCGTTAATGCTGCGTTATCAAAAGGAGATTTGGATTGAGATTACTTCGGAACAACCCTTTGGCTGTTGTATTTTTATTGTTTATGGCTTACCAATCAATTACGAATGGTCAAATGAGTGACCCAATGAGTTGGCTCATGAGAAAACTGATCATTTTCCCGGCGATTCTTATTGGACTGTCCTTCCATGAATTTGCTCATGCTTACGCAGCAGTTCGATTGGGGGACCCTACGCCGAAGATTCAGAAAAGAGTTACATTAAACCCTATAGCGCATATTGACATTTTTGGTTTTCTGGCGCTAATATTTATCGGCTTTGGCTGGGGGAAGCCGGTAGAGGTGAATCCTAACAATTTTAAAAATATAAGGCGAGACAGCTTGATAGTAGATGTAGCAGGAGTTACGGTGAATTTTATTTTGGCAATCATATTTGCAGGAATTCTGCGGCTGCTTTTTATTTTCCAGTATGATTTTATGAATACAGATTTGGGTGAGATTGTTATCCAAATGATTTTTGCAATTATTTCTATCAATATTGTTCTAATGGTATTTAATTTGCTCCCCATACCACCTTTAGACGGGTTTGGGATTCTAACAGAAATCTTTAATCTCAGGGAAAAGGAATTTTATTATAAGATTTATGATAAAGGCTTTGTGATTCTGCTGATTTTGTTAATTTTTAACATCACAGGCGTTGTGTTAGTACCGGCGGTGAATTTCATTTATAATATTGTTATAGGCATTTTCTTCTAATAGCTCATGCCCGTTGTAACTCCACGAAAACACAAATTTAGCACTCTATGCCTCAGAGTGCTAAATTTGTGTTTAAACGGCTGACCAAGTGGTATATAATAATATATGGTTGCTGAGAGGTATGAAAATATATATTGAACTGCAAGAGGGGGTGTATATATGAATTTTGAGAAATTTACACAAAATGCACAGTCAGTTATTATGGACTGTCAAAACATAGCGGTGCAGGAAGGCCATCAGCAATTGGAAGGTGAACACCTGCATCTTGCGCTCATGAATCAACAGGATGGATTGATCCCAAAGCTTATCAATAATATGGGTATCTTTTCAGAGAATATCATAGAAGAATTGCGCAATGAAATGGATAAGTTTAACAAGGTATCAGGAGGTAATGAAAACATTTACTCAACAAGGCGTTTTAATCAACTTTTGATTAATGCGGAAAAAATCGCATCAGATTTTAAGGATGAATATGTAAGTGTTGAGCATCTGTATTTAGCGCTTCTGGAAGAAAAAAGTACACCTTCCGCAAGGATATTAAAAAAATATAACATTACAAGGGATGCATTTTTGCAATCTTTATCCAAAGTTAGAGGTAATCAGAGGATAACCAGTCAAAATCCGGAGGATAATTACGATGCGCTGAATAAATATGGTCGGAATTTGGTTGATTTAGCCAGACAGGGCAAGCTTGATCCGGTTATTGGCAGAGACTCTGAAATTAGGCATACAATACAAATCTTATCAAGAAGAACCAAAAATAATCCTGTACTGATCGGAGAACCCGGAGTAGGTAAAACTGCGGTGGTAGAAGGTCTTGCTCAAAGAATTCTGAACGGAGATGTTCCGGAAGGTTTAAAGGATAAGACGATTTATGCATTGGATATGGGTTCACTGATCGCAGGTGCAAAATTTAGAGGTGAGTTTGAGGAAAGATTAAAGTCTGTATTAAATGAAATTGAGAAATCTGAGGGTAGAATCATACTGTTTATCGATGAGATTCATAATATTGTAGGTGCGGGAAAAGCTGAAGGTTCCATGGATGCGGGAAATCTTCTGAAGCCGAAGTTGGCGAGAGGAGAGCTGCATTGTATCGGAGCAACAACGCTGGACGAATATCGCAAAAACATAGAGAAGGATGCTGCGCTTGAGAGAAGGTTCCAGAAAATCCTGGTGGATCAGCCGACTGTAGAGGACACAATTTCCATTTTAAGAGGTTTAAAGGAACGATTTGAAATTCATCATGGAGTAAGAATCACCGATAATGCATTGATTGCATGTGCGACACTTTCAGACAGATATATAAGTGACCGTTTCCTGCCCGATAAGGCCATCGATTTGATGGATGAGGCGGCTTCAAAGATTCGTACTGAGATTGACAGTATGCCTGCAGAGCTTGATGAGATTGCAAGAAAAATCATGCAGCTGGAAATAGAAAAGCAGGCGCTAAGCAAAGAAACTGACAGTGGGTCACAAGCAAGACTGGAAAATATAGAAAAGGAATTGTCAGAGCTTAAAGAAGAAAACTCAGGCATGAGAGCACAATGGGAGAATGAGAAGAAGTTCATAACCGAACTGAAAGCGACGAAGCAGCAAATAGAAGATGTCAAGCTTCAAATAGAGGATGCGGAGAGAAAATACAATCTGGAAAAGCTGGCACAGTTAAAATATGGGACCCTGCCGGAATTGGAAAAGAAACTGCAAGAGAATACGGAGCTGAATGAAAAAGCAAGGGAAAAACGCTTGCTTAAGGAAGAGGTTACAGAGGAGGAAATTGCAGAGGTAGTATCCAAGTGGACAGGAATCCCTGTCAGCAGACTTGTGGAAGCAGAAAAGGAAAAGTTGCTTCGTTTGGGGGAAGTTCTGCATCAGAGGGTTATTGGACAGGATGAGGCGGTGACCGCGGTAGCTGAAGCTGTATTAAGAGCGAGAGCAGGGTTGAAGGCTGTTAACAAGCCAATAGGATCCTTCATATTCCTTGGACCTACCGGAGTAGGGAAGACGGAGCTTGCCAAAGCACTTTCTGAGGCGTTGTTTGACACTGAAAAAAATATGATACGAATCGATATGTCTGAATATATGGAAAAGCATGCTGTCTCAAGACTGATAGGCGCACCTCCCGGTTACGTAGGCTACGACGAAGGCGGCCAGCTTACAGAAGCGGTAAGAAGACGCCCCTATAGCGTGATTCTGTTTGATGAAATCGAGAAAGCTCATCCGGATGTCTTCAATATATTACTTCAACTATTGGATGACGGCAGACTTACTGACAACCAGGGAAGGACTGTGGATTTTAAAAACACGATTGTAATCATGACCTCCAATATCGGAAGTCCATACCTCATTGAAAACATTTCGCAGGATGGAACAATTTCTGAAGATGTAAAGGAATCAGTCGAAAACGAAATGAAACGTTACTTCAGACCGGAATTCCTAAACCGTATCGATGATGTGGTAATATTTTCACCGCTGACTGAGGAGCAGATAATTAAGATAATCGATATTTCAGTTGAACAAATACAAGAAAAGCTGAAAGATCGGAACATTGTTTTAAAACTTACCGATTCAACGAAACGGTTTATAGCCAAGGAGGCATATTCACCGGCTTACGGTGCGAGACCGGTAAAGAGATACCTGCAAAAGCATATAGAAACTGAAATAGCTTCCAAGATCATTAAAGGAGAAGTCCGTGACGGTGAAGAGATTACGATAGATTATTAAGAATAGCAGTTTTAGGTTTTGCTAAACAGGGGATATTGAAAAAACTTTAACAAAACAGAGGCTTCTCCCTCATAGAGTTTAAAATTCTATGGGGAGAAGCCTCTTATAATACTATTCACTTGGATGGATTATACGACACCCTGCGCCATCATAGCTTCAGCGATTCTCTTGAATCCCGCAATGTTAGCACCGGCTACCAGGTTGTAACCAAGATTATATTCTTTAGCAGCAGCGGCAGCGCTGTCATGTATGCTGACCATGATATCCTTTAACTGTGCATGAACCTGTGCAGGTGAGAACACTGTATGACCAGCGTTTTGACCCATTTCGATACATGAGCAAGCAACACCGCCGGCATTGGCAGCCTTTGAAGGACCTACGATCATGCCGTTTGACATCATATACTCAACAGCATCATTTGTACAAGGCATGTTAGCACCCTCACAGATGAACTTAGCGCCATTTGCGACTATTTGCTTAGCATGTTCTAAGTGAATGTCATTTTGCATTGCACAAGGAATATATAAATCTGCTTTAACGCCCCAAGGTTTTTCGCCAGGGAAGAATTTAGCTCCCGGGAATTTATCTGCATAAGGTGCACAGATATTCTTACCGCTTCCTCTTAATTCAGTAAGATAAGCAATCTTTTCATCAGTGCTGATTCCAGCCTCGTCAAGTATATATCCGTCAGGACCGGAGATAGTGATAACCTTTGCTCCTAATTCCTGAAGCTTTAATGCAGTACCCCAAGTAACATTACCGAAACCGGACAGAGCTACTGTTTTTCCTTTTATTTTTTCGCCGTTGGCTTCAAGCATGCAGTTTGCAAAGTATACAATACCGAAACCTGTTGCTTCTGTTCTTCCGTTAAGTCCGCCGTAGGAAAGACCTTTTCCAGTTAAAACGCCTTCGTATCTGTCAACGATTCTCTTGTATTGACCAAACATGTAGCCGATTTCTTTTGGTCCAACGCCAAGGTCCCCTGCAGGAACGTCAGTATTAGGACCAATATGTCTATATAATTCTGTCATGAATGCCTGGCAGAATCTCATGATTTCTCCATCGGATTTTCCGGTTGGATCGAAGTCAGCACCGCCCTTGCCTCCGCCGATAGGAAGACCAGTCAGTGAGTTTTTGAAAATCTGTTCAAATCCCAAGAACTTAATAACACTAGGATTTACATTTGGTGCAAATCGGAGCCCGCCTTTATAAGGTCCTATTGCACTATTAAACTGGTATCTGTAACCTCTGTTAACCTGTACCTTACCAGCATCATCAATCCAAGATATTCTGAAAGATATCCCTCTTTCAGGTTCGATTAGCCTTTCTATTAATCCGGCCTTGACATATTCAGGATGCTTTTCTAGAACTGGTGCTAATGAATGTAATACTTCTTCTACAGTTTGATGAAATTCCGGTTCGCCAGGGTTTCTTTCTTTTGCAATATCTATGTATTGCTGCACGACACTTGCCATTTTTTTTCTCCTTTTTTCTGTACTTGTGATATAAAAAGTGTGTTTATATTTTGTCAATTCAACATTAGCACATTGATGTTTTTTAGTCAAGGTCATGGAGCAGTTGAATTACGGTAATTTTTGATGATAATAATACATGTATTGCCTGGAATCTGCTGCTCACTGTCCAAAAAATATTAATTCTATTGTAAAAGAACACTTTACATAGCATAATAAAGGGTAACATATATGAAATAGCAAGGGATACGCTTCCTTGACACTTTGGAGGATAACATGCCGAGGAGAACGAATCAAGTATATAAAGAGCTGATAAATCATTTGATAGAAAAACATTTTCTGAGATCGATCAGGTTTTCAAAAAGAATGATGCTTGAGCTTATTCAAAAGGAAAACTGGCAAGAGAAAATCAGCGTCATCATTGCGAAAGAAACGGTCGCTTGTCAAGATGTATTAAAGATTTGCGAGACAACCATGAATTCTCTCTCTGACGCGCCTGAAAACGGCTGGCTGCCATATACCTATGATTATATCCTTAACCGGATATTCCCGGAAGATGTACCAGATAAAACGATACCTGCCTGTGAGGCGGGAATGCTTTTCTATCTTGAGGTGATGAGAATGTTTTTGCGTTATGAGACAGAAAACAAAGTGTTTGATAAGCGCATCCATTTGGAGTTTCTTACGCCGCATGAGATTGACAAAGTCGAATCAGCTGATGAATACAACCATCTTATACAGCTTTTCAAGGAAAACTATATTTATGAATTCATGAGGATAGGTCAGGAAATCACAAAATACAAGACGTTGTCTCATGTTAGCGGGGTGCATTATATCTCATTGCACATAGGCAGACAGCTATTACAAGCAGGTATTCCTATCGATCTCGCCTTGGTTTCAGGTGCTGCAATAGGACATGATATTGGGAAGTACGGCTGTAAGCCGGAAGAAGCCAAACGTATTCCTTATCTTCATTATTATTATACAGACAAATATTTTAAAAAAAATGGGATGCCGGCTATCGGTCATATCGCCTCGAATCATTCTACCTGGGATCTGGAGCTTGAAAACCTGTCGGTGGAATCCCTGGTTTTGATATACTCTGATTTTCGGGTAAAAAGCATAAATGGCAAAAAGGGTGACGAATTCGTTCAATTCTATGACCTTAAGGATTCCTTTGGTGTAATACTCAATAAACTGGATAATGTGGATGAGGCCAAGAAAGACCGATATATTAAGGTTTATAATAAATTAAAGGATTTTGAGGATTATATGCTGGATCTGGGGGTCAATACGGATTTGACCTCAACGGAACTCAGGACTCGGGAAAGTAAAGATCCGGCATTGTACAATTCTGATGAGGCGGTTCAAAGCTTGAAAAACCTGGCGATACAACATAATATCGGCGTCATGAACAAGCTGAATAGTGAAACTGCGTTTGGTGATGTTCTGGAGGCTGCAAGAAGTGAAGGCGATTGGAAAAATATCAGAGCTTATATGAATATATTTGCAGAATATTTTACATATATGACTCAAAAACAGAAGGTCATGACTCTGAATTTTCTATATGAGCTGCTTATGCACAGAGAAGGAGATATTCGAAGGCAAAGCGCACAATTGATCGGGAATATCATAGTGCATTATGATGAGGAATATCGAAAGGAGCTGCCGCGGGGAGTAATAAGGGAGCCGGATGAAATAACGAGTATCAGATTGTGGGAGAAATATCTTGAAGCTATAATCTTTCCGGACCACAAGGTAACAGATCAACATAAGAGATGGCTGGGTTATACTATTAAATTTGTACTGCAATCAGTGCTGGAACGATGCAAAAAAGAGGATTGTAGAAATTATTTTGAATCATTCCTTCACTTTTATATAAACGCCACTGAGGTAATAGATTCAACAGCATTTATACTTTTGGACTCTATTTTGGATTTGCCTTTATCACTGTTCACCGATGAAGATATACGGATAATTATGGACTTTATAACCCGAATGGCTTCCAGAGATTCGCTGGAAATCCAGATTGCTGTACTGCGTATAATAAAATATCTTTCTGCGAGTAAGAATCACAGGAGGCAAGCGGAAATTCTGGTAAAATCATGTATGAAATATTTTAATTCAGACGAAGTGATCAGCATGAAATATTTAAAACATGAAATACTAAAGAACTTAAAACTTCCGATGAGAGACGAAAAAGGAATTGTGTATGCTATCTACCAGGATCCAAATACGATATCAGAAATATTTTTTGAAAATTTAAAATACGCAACCCCTTGGGTGCTAAAGGTTGTAAATATAGAGATTTTGATGGACCATATCCACTTGAAAGCAAATAAACAGCTGCTTCAAGTCGCAACGCACTTTTCAAATTTGCTCAAGGTCAGCGATCGAGTAATAGTACGGCACACAGCAGGTCAAGCATTACTTTCCATTATTCCTAAGTTATCTCTGGCTGAGAGGAATGAAATTGCTGTAGAACTTAGCAAGAGTCTGGAAATTGGGCAGTACGAATTTTCCAAATATCTTCCGGATTATTTGGGAGTATTGGCATTACATCTGCATCCAAACGAACTTGACGAATTGATACACAATTTCAGAAGGCTTCTGAACAGCACGAATGAGTATGTAGGTTCCGTCACTCTTAATACGCTTGGCATCATGCTGCAGAATTATTCTCAATATAAAGACCGGTTTCATGAAAGCAATGATACTTATACCAGGCGCAGAGATGAAATCCTGGGATTGATCATGAAGGGGCTTTCTAATTATAACGATATAATCAGCCAGGAAGCATTTCTGGTAATAGGACAGTTTCTCTTTGGTTCTTCAAAATTAACACTGGATGATAAATATGCATTTTTTAAAATAATCTATAAAAGAATGCTGATTCTGATTATGGATCAAAGGGAAACTGAGCTGTCATTTTTCAGCAGAGCAGCTTCTCTGAATCATATCTACAGGTTTTTATCCGATTATTTGTTCCTGAATAATGAGCTCAATATTCCGGTAATTATGAAGGTCGCGTTTTTCCCGGGAACCTTCGATCCGTTTTCTCTTGGGCATAAGGGTATTGTAAAAGAAATCAGAAACCTTGGCTATGAGATATATTTAGCTATCGATGAGTTCTCATGGTCGAAAAAAACTCAGCCCAGGCTGGTACGGCGAAAAATAATAAGTATGTCGGAAGCGGATGAGAAGGATGTTTATCTCTTCCCTGATGATATTCCAATCAATCTTGCAAATCCTAAGGATCTAAAAAAGCTGAGAGATCTTTTTCCCGAGAGGGAAATTTATATAGTTGTGGGGAGCGATGTCATTGAGAAGGCTTCGAGCTATAAAGCGCCGCCGGAGGAGAATTCAATCCACGGATTTCATCACATCATATTCAGACGAACATTGGATGTACAAAATCAAAAATCAAAAATGGAAAGCACTTCTATTCTGACTGGCAAACTGATAGAACTAAAGCTTCCGCCATACCTTGAAGAAATCAGCTCGACACAGATCAGAGAGAATGTAGATTATAACAGGGATATATCACAGCTTATAGAACCGCTGACCGAAAGTTATGTCTATGATAATAGCCTTTATTTAAGAGAGCCGCAATATAAACACATATTCGGCACACGACAGATAAAGTTTGAAATAATAAAAAAATTTAGCGGGCAGTTGATAGATGAATTGACGAGAACCTTGTTCCAGGAGCAGCATAACAAGGAGCATATAAGATCTTATCTGGAAAGAAACGATGTTAAAGCTGTAATAATAAGAGACGGAAGCAGGAATGATATTCCTGTAGCAATTGCTGCTTTCCATGAAGTAAGCATGTCGGATTTGTTTTCAGAATTTGGCAATATCAAGCTTGCATCGCATATAAGGGGGATCACATCCGGAAGGATAGTTGTTTTGAGCGGTATAGCCTATTCGTCTGATTCATCAATAGAAAATACGGATCAGCTGGTGTTGACAGAAGCTCTCGCGTATTGTCTGGAGAACGGGTTCACATTTGCTATCTACCATCGTTATATTGGAGAAATAGATACAAGGCTTGCCCGTCTTCTAAATAGACAGGGTTTTCAGTTGATGAAAGTGAATGAAGCTGAGGATCATATATATGCTGTTGACATGAAGTACCCCGTTACTTTGCAGAAGGATATATCCACAATCGTTAAGGAACCATTCAATGGAAGAGAGAGAGTATTGAATGCAATAGAAGAAGCGCACAAGAAAATGCAGCACTCTTTAACAAAGCTGTATCCGGGAAATCTCGTTTTATCCTTTGATGCTAAAGTCATGCATTACAGAATTGTCGATTTGATAACACAAAACAATAATGTCCCCAGCGAACCCCTTAAGGTAAGACAGCTTGGAGAATTCATGTGTGTTCCATTCGGAAAGATCCTGCGTGGTATGGTTGTTCCGAATACGGTCACCAAATCATTGCATACGGATAAAAGATTTGAACCTGCAATTACACGCTTTGAAATTACTGAATTCCCCAATTACTCTCCGTTGACCTATCAGATAAGAACTATAAAATCCTTCCAAAGACCGGTGCTTCTTGTAGATGATTTGCTCCATAAAGGGTATCGTTTAAGGAAGCTTGACCCCTTGTTCAGGCAGGAAAACTTACAGGTGAGCAAAATCATTGTCGGATTGCTTTCCGGCAGGGGAAAGGACTTGATGACACTTCAAAACAGAGAGGTGGAAAGCGTTTATTTCATTCCGAATTTACGATCATGGTTTGTAGAGTCCAATATGTATCCATTTATCGGAGGTGACAGCGTTTTGCGTGAAGGACAGTATAACAAAGGATTCCTTCCTTCCATAAACCTTATCCTCCCTTATGTTGCGCCAAATTTTTTAATGGATACGCCAAAGTTAGCATTATATGATTTTTCAATGACCTGTTTGACAAATGCGAGGAGTATTCTTAAAACCATTGAGGAAGAATACCAGATAGTCTATGAGAGAAAGCTTACTCTGAACAGGCAAGGTGAAGCACTCCTGTCAACCAGATATCCTGACAAAGGCGGAGATTTGAGCTATGATATCAATATGGCGCCTTCAGAATATATTTCAAGCGACATTGAAATGCTGAAACGTCTTGAAAACATTATACTGCGTTGAATGGATTCTTATAAAGAAGTAAAATGAAGGGGAAACAGGGCTAGATGCAGAAAGTGAGCAAAAGGATGTATTTTTTAGAGGACCTTATCAAGGATAAAAAACAGAAAATGCAGGGAGAAAACACCACAAAATCCCCATTTTCGCTGAACGGCAGAAAAAAGGTTCATATCATAGGACTCGGTGATGTTGGGGGGACACTTCTGATGGGCTTAAAGCTCCTTGGAGGAGATGTCATTTCACGCATAGGTATATATAGCAGTGGAAACGCTGCACAGCGCTATGAATATGAAATGAATCAGACGGCATATCCTTGGGATTATAATCGGTTTCCGGAGGTTATGATTCTGGAAAATGATGAAATTTTTGATTGTGATGTATTCGTTTTTTGCGCTTCAAAAGCAGTGCCTTCCGTAGGCTCGGACATAGATGATGTAAGAATGGTACAATATAAGGCAAATAGGGAGATCATAAAAGAATATTCAGTTATGGCGAGAAAACTGCAATTCCAAGGTCTGTTTGCCGTGGTGTCCGACCCTGTGGATCCCCTATGCAGAGCCGCTTATATAGAGAGCAACAGGAATGAGTCGGGAATACCGGATAGCAAAGGATTAGATCCTGTACAGATCCAGGGCTACGGGCTGGGTGTCATGAACAGCCGCGCTGCATATTATGCAAAGAAGGATGTTAGATTTCGTTCATTTCTTACCGAAGGACGGGCATTTGGTCCTCACGGTAATGATTTGGTGATTGCCAACAGCATCGAACGATACGATGATACGCTCTCAAAGGAGCTGACCGAGCTTGCGGTTAAGGCAAATATCAGAACCAGAGAAATCGGATACAAGCCGTATATGGCGCCGGCGCTATCCTCCGGGGCCATATCACTGCTACTGACAATGAGAGGTGAGTGGCACTACAGCTCTACTTATTTAGGCGGAGTGTTTCTCGGCGCCAGAAACAGGATGACGGAATCAGGTGTGGAGCTTGAATCCTTACCGCTTACTGAGGAGCTTTACCGGAGAATCGAAAAAGCCTATCGAGGACTCGAAAGAATAGTTTAATCAAATCTAACACTGTCATAGGGAGCGAGGTGATGATATGTCTGATTTAATCATGATAAGGCCTCATTGCAGGGAAAGTGAGAAAACTAAGCGGTTGAGCTCAATATTGGATTTCAGTCTTGAAGGTTATACTTATGATACGATATCAACGGTAGAGGAATTCAGAGAATTAAAGAACAATAAAATTCTGTTTGCGATTTCACTCGGAGAGTCCGGTATCAATCTGGAGCTCTATGGGCTAATAAAGATGATCCGATTGAATCGATCCTGTTTTGAAGGTTGTGTCGGCGGGATAATTATTGATGGAAAAAGTGAGCTTTTCACAAAATCTGTTGGCAGAGAGCTTGCTTTCAGCGCTAATTTGGCCGGATGCACGTTTCCGGGGAAGCCTCTGGTTGAAGGGACTGCATCCCTTGACAATTTTTATATCGTAGCAAAACTACTGGATGTAGACCCTCTGGAAGCATATATGCACTCTGGGAGGGTTTTGGCGGAGCATATAATGGGATTTGATCCGCCGAAAAAGAAAAAGCCTAAAATTCTGGCTTTGCATGCCAGTCATTATCGTAAGTCAAATACCTTAGAATTATGGAACCTCGTAAAGAAACATCTTGATAATTGTGAGATTACGGAGATTTCACTGAGAAACGGCACCATATTGGATTGCATCGGATGTCCGTATAAAACCTGCCGGTATTTTGGAGAATCAGCAAGCTGCATTTACGGCGGTGTTATTGTAGATCAGGTATATCCCACAATAATTGATTGTGATGCCCTGGTAATGATATGTCCAAACTATAATGATGCAATCAGTGCCAATCTTGCCGCTTTTATAAACCGGCTCACAGCTTTGCTTAAATATTCAAAGTTTTATAATAAGTATCTTTTCAGCCTGATCGTTTCAGGATATAGCGGGAGCGACATTGTAGCCCAACAGCTGATCAGCGGTCTAAATATGAATAAAACCTTTATCCTTCCAAGCCGTTTTGCCATGATGGAAACAGCCAATAGCCCGGGCAGCGTTTTGAAGCTTGAAGGAATCGAGATGAGGGTGAAGGATTTTGCCGAAAACATCATGAATCATATTTGCGGGGAATAATGTTGCAGAGGCGCGCTTCATTTCGCCATGTTCAGACTGTCAAACAAACCGTGCTGTAACCATGTTTGACAGGAACTGAACATGCATTATTTCTCTTTAAATTATAAGCTTTGGAACGAAAATTTTGACCTATGTTAAATAATAAGATATAATACAGTATTCAGCAAATTGTGATCGTGTATGGCAATAATCACAATAAAGGTTACATATGGAGGTTACAAGAATGAACAGTAATAAGATTAAGAATGGTCCTTCAGGTGCATCTGTTCGCACCCTGCTTTACGGAATGGGATACATTCGAGAAGAGATAGATCGCCATCTTATAGGAATCGTGAATTCTCAAAATGAAATTGTTCCGGGACATATGCTTCTGGATCGAATTGCGGAGGCTGCCAAAAAAGGTGTTTCCCTTGCAGGAGGCACACCGGTAGAATTTCCTTCAATCGGTATTTGCGATGGTATTGCCATGGGACATGACGGAATGAAATATCCGCTTGCCAGCCGGGAACTGGTAGCTGATTCCATAGAAGCTATGGCAAAAGGCCATGCTTTTGACGGTCTGGTATTGATACCAAACTGTGACAAAATTGTTCCGGGTATGCTTATGGCGGCTGCCCGCTTAAATATTCCTGCTGTTGTAGTCAGCGGCGGAGCTATGAGAGCAGGCTATTCCAATGGAACTGTTTTGGATTTTAACAGCGTGATGGAAAAAATCGGCACTTTCAGAAATGGCGGCTGTACGGAAGAGGAGCTGGAAGAGGTTGCTTTGAATGCGTGTCCCGGCTGCGGTTCCTGCTCAGGTTTATTCACAGCAAACAGCATGAACTGTCTTACCGAGGTGCTCGGTATGGGACTTCCCTACAACGGTACCGCTTTAGCTGACAGCGGCGAAAGGATCCGCCTGGCAAAGATGGCCGGAGTCAAGGTAATGGAAATGGTAAAGAGAAATATCAGGCCACGGGATATTCTTACTGTGAATGCGTTTAGAAATGCGATCACAGTCGATATGGCTATGGCCGGATCGACCAACACGGTGCTTCATTTACCGGCGATCGCTCATGAAGCAGGTATCAATCTGGACCTGGAAACGTTTGATAAAATAAGTGAAAAGACACCATACATTGCGAAAATCAGCCCCAGTGGGCATCACCATATGGAAGATCTTCACAGAGCCGGAGGAATTCCAGCTTTGATGAACGAGCTTTCCAAAAAAGACTTAATCAATAAGGAGTGTTTAACCGCGACCGGTCTGACCATCGGTGAGAATATTTTAAACGCATCGGTTACCGATAACAGTGTGATCATGCCGATTGATAAGCCGTACAGAAATCGCGGCGGTTTAGCCATTTTGCGGGGAAATTTGGCAATGGACGGAGCCGTGGTCAAGGAATCAGCAGTCGCGGAAGAAATGCTGGTGCACTCGGGACCTGCTGTCGTCTTTGATTCTGAAGAGGAAGCATCCGAAGCGATATGGGGAAAACAGATAAAGAAGGGTGACGTAATCGTCATAAGATATGAAGGACCGAAGGGCGGTCCCGGAATGAGGGAAATGCTTTCACCGACTTCCTCCATTGCCGGCATGGGTATGGACAAGGATGTCGCGCTGATCACCGACGGAAGATTTTCAGGAGCTTCTCGAGGAGCGTCTATCGGTCACGTTTCACCGGAGGCAATGAGCGGAGGGTTGATAGGATTGCTGAAAAATGGAGATATTATTAATATAGATATACCGGATAGAAAGCTGTCCGTTGAGCTTACAGATGAAGAGATTGCATCCAGAAAAGCAGCTTATGTGAAGCCTGAACCCAAGGTGAAGTCAGGCTATCTCGCAAGATATGCAAAGCTGGTCACATCAGCCAATACAGGAGCTGTTTTAGAGGATTGATTTTCTGAAAATACTTGCAATGTATTACAAAAATAGGGTAATATATACAATGGTTAGTAAAAACTAACCATTGTCTTTTACAATATACTATTTATTAGGTAAGACCTTCACCCAAAAGAGGCCTTTCCAAAAATCTAAAAGGGAGTGAAAGTAATGGATTTAGGACCGAGTCACGAGCAGATGAATATATTATTTGAAAATGGTAATGTCTTTGCTTTCACTGTAGCTTTCCGGCGCCTTTAAGGCGATGACGCTTCTAAATACAGTTCGAGAGCCGGGACCGATCATTTTCCTGCAGTGACACAGTTTCAAAGTTTTATGCAACAAAGGAGGTAGAGTCCCATGGATAATGAATTGACAATGGATGTAACGATCCAGACGCTTCTCGAATTACTGGAAGCAAAAAAATACAGCAGAGCAAGAGATGAAATTTTAAAGAATAATACAGTTATTATCGCGGAAATCCTGGAAGAGATTATAGAAGAACTGGGTATTGAAAAAGCGGTCATTTTGTTTCGCACGTTTCCCAAGGATGTTTCGGTGGAGGTTTTTGCGTACCTTCCTATCGACGATCAGATCGAAATTATCAGCGTTATTACGGATAAAGAAATACAGTATATAATCGATGAATTGTCTTTTGACGACATGATAGACGTGCTTGAGGAGCTTCCCGCAAATGTAGTGGATAAAATTCTCTCAAAGACCTCAAAGGAAGAACGCAAGCTTATCAACACATTTTTAAACTATCCGGAGACAAGCGCCGGAGGCCTGATGACACCGGACTATATCAGCTTAAGAAGAGATATGAATGTTGCGGAAGCGTTAAGACATATTAAAGAAGAAGGGATGGACAGAGAAACAGTTTATACCTGCTATGTGAAGGACGCAGGGAGAAAACTCGTAGGCATTGTATCACTTAGAAATCTGGTAATATCGGACGGTCACACTCTGGTGGAAGATTTGATGAACGAGGATATTATCCATGTAAATGTATTGGATGATCAAGAATATGTTTCCGATTTGTTTAAAAAATATGGGTTTTTGGCAATCCCGGTCGCTGATAACGAAGATAGGCTTGTAGGAATAATCACAGTCGATGATATTTTGGACGTTATCGATGAAGAAACTACGGAGGACTTTCATAAAATGGCCGGTGTTGCTGTATCTACAGAGGAATACCTGGACATGAGTGTCTGGAATCATGTTAAGAACAGACTCCCATGGCTTTTCTTTCTGATGCTTGCGTTGATGGTCACTGGATTTATTATAACCAAGTTTGAAAATATACTATCCCAGGTAATAGTTCTTGTTGCTTATTTGCCGCTGCTGATGGGAACCGGGGGAAACTCCGGAGCACAATCGTCAACATTGATTATCCGCAGCATAGCTGTGGGGGAAGTGGTATTAAAGGATGCCGGAAAGGTACTCTGGAAAGAAGTCAGGGTCAGTTTCCTTGTTGGATTGCTGCTTAGCATATTGAATTTTGCAAAAATATTTTTCCTGGACGGAGAAGGGTCTTTAATTGCACTTACTGTTTGCTCTTCAATGCTGATTGTCATTATGATTGCGAAAATAATAGGCGGGTTACTGCCGATGGCGGCAAAAAGGATAGGGATAGACCCTGCACTTATGGCTAGCCCCATGATTACTTCGCTTACAGATATGATATCCGTTGTGACATATTTTGCGTTAGCGACACTAATATTAGGTATTTAGAAGTTATGATTAGTGCGTTTTTTGGGAGAATATAAAAAAATGAAAAATAATGGTTTAATTACACAATCTTATGTCAATACTTTTATTAAGAGACGTGAACAGGATATACATAAGGGCGATTGCGGAAAGGTTCTGGTTTATGCCGGATCGTTAGGAATGTCGGGGGCCGCGGTATTATGTGCAAGGGCAGCATTAAGAACGGGAGCGGGTCTGGTGAGAGTTTCCGTACCCGAGGCGCTTTTCCCGATTTTGCAGATCGGAATCCCTGAGGCGACCTGTATAACCAGAGAACGTTTACTTGAAGACTTGTTGCAATATTCGGCCATTGCTATCGGTCCGGGGTTAGGGGTTGAGAGAAAAGATGGGATTCTGATCAGAAATATTTTAGAGATGACGGATAAGCCGGTTGTATTGGATGCAGACGGTCTGAACCTGCTTCGAGATGATTTGGATGTTATGAGTAATGCAAGGGCTGCTTTGATAATAACTCCACATCCCGGAGAGGCCGCAAGACTTTTAGGCCGAAAAACCGCCGACATAAACATGGACAGGCTTCAATCCGCAAGGGAGTTGGCCGCCGTTACAGGAGCGATAACAGTGCTTAAGGGCGCCGGCAGTGTTGTGGCAACACCCAACGGAAAAACATATATTAATACAACAGGAAATCCCGGTATGGCGACAGGCGGAAGCGGAGACGTTCTGACTGGAGTCATTACAGCCCTATCGGGTCAAGGTTTAAGTCCAGAATCTGCAGCCAAGGCCGGAGTGTATTTGCATGGTCTGGCAGGAGATTTGGCAAAAGAACTAAAGGGAGAGTATGGTTTAATAGCTTCAGATATAGTGAGTATGGTACCTCTGGCTATCAAGGGCACCTTAGAAGCCCAGGGGCCGATGGAAAAACAAGACATTTGACACAAAAGCATAACAGCAATTATAATAATAGGCAGAGTCATTGTTAATTTGATCTGTTTGTTGCAGTAATAGTATCGGGGTGAACAAATGTCTAATTTTACAAAACATTCAAACGGTCCTTCATTAAAAGAAATTGAAGAAATGAAAACTGGGTATCAAAAAATGGGATCGCTCAATAAAAGCCTTTCAGAAGAAGGGATTGATCTGGATAGAAGAGATCTTGAAAGCTATGAAATATATTTAGTGGAGAGTGAATGGCTTGATAGTTAAGAAAGGTGATATTTTTTTTGCAGACCTGAGTCCCGTCATTGGCTCCGAACAAGGCGGAGTAAGACCGGTTCTGGTAGTGCAGAATGATATTGGAAATAAATATAGCCCTACGGTAATCGTAGCGGCTGTGACTTCACAAATCAATAAGTCGAAGTTGCCCACCCATGTTGAAATCGGTGCTTTGGGTCATGGATTGAACAAAGATTCAGTAGTTCTTATGGAACAGCTTAGGACGATAGATAAAAAGAGATTGAAAGAAAGAATAGGGAAAGTGGACGAGGACATTATTACAGAAGTAAATGAGGCACTTACGATAAGCTTAGGAATCATCGACTTTTAATCCGCTTGCAACACAGTATTATGGTGAAATTAACAAAAGCGAAATTATAAAAGTAAAATTGCGCAGGGAATTTCACGGCAGGCGCGGCGCGGTGAGAGATTGCGAAGCGCGTGTATACAGACATACACAAGCAAGCATGAACGAAGCAGCAACAAAGCATAACGTAAAATTAACAAGCAAGGAGGTACAGATGAAAAGAGTTATAGCAATGGTTATAGTTATTACAATCCTCGGTCTTACAGTGGTGGTCGCGGCTTCAGATACTCCCGGCTCAAAAGAAGATCCAGTGGTGACTAAAAGCTATGTTGATAATCAGATCACAGAGCTGATGAGCAGTGGTGGTTCGACAGAAACTTACAAGTCCATAATGCTCACGGCAGGACAGAAACTTATAGGAAATGAGGGTACGGAGGTTATTCTCCGAAGTGGTGAAGCAACCGCCATTGACAATGGAGCCAACGGAGTCTCCGATGTAACGGGGGCAATGGATTTAATGACCGGTAAAAGCATATCTCAAAATCATCTGCTTCTCATACCGAGAAGTGACGGAAGAGGGATACAGGCGAATACAGAAATATGGGTGATGGTCCGCGGAACCTATACTATACAATAAAATATACAACGAGGCAATAACAGGCGAAAAGGAAGTTACCTTTTCGCCTTTTTCCTTTACTATAATGAGAAAAAAAGGTACAATGAGTGGTAGCTTATATGCATAACAAGGAAGGAAAACAGGGGATGAAACTACTTATCAAGGAAAATAAAATTCTGCTTTTGATTATTGCAATCTCTGTAATTGTCTCATTGATTATGATTGGGAGCAGAATTTCCGTAGAAAACCATAATAAAACCTATGACATCGTCCTGGATTACAATGAACTCAAAGCCATGGCGGACCAGTCGGAGTACGATATTTCATGGTGGCTGAAAGAATTCAGGGAAATGGGGATAACCAAGGTTGGGCTTGCAGAGGAAAGTGTGATCAGCCTCATGGAAGATTCGGATCTGCCGGTCAGCGGGACCGTTATGGATATCGTCATGAGAGACGCGGAATGGCAATCAAATTATCCGGAGGACTTCATCAGAGAGTTTTCGGAGTTCGGCTATGATAAATACGACGTGCTTATCAAAGCGGCTTCTCCCGATACCTTTGGTTTTATATCTGCGGGGGTGAGAGAAAGGTATCAGCCGGAAAACTATTTTATCTGGCAGGCGGGGGATGGAAGCGGGTACATTGTATTAAACGGGACCGCGAAGCTCACTCTTTATTCGGAAGTGCATAAATTGGTGACCTCAATCTTTAAGAAGAACTTCATGGAAAAACAAGAGATCGTAAGCTCAAAGTTGATGTATATCAGCTTCGGTCTGCTTCCCTCCAAGGTAGAGATCATCGAGGATGCCGGAATGGAGGTCATTCCTAGAACGGCAAGCTATACGGGCTGGAACGACACAAAATATGCCGAAGCGGTCATCAGCGGCTACGGGGAGCTTGACAAAGTCCCCGAATACATGATCGTAGGCGGGGAAAGCGTCATCGGCTATGACGACGGTGTCGGCGCCGCCCAGGACTACCTTACAGGAAACAATATCACCATCGGCCTCATTGAGAATACCACACAGCGGCAGAACATTCTCCAGTACGGGGTGAACAATATTGTCATGCGCTCAGGTTACAATGCGGTAAGGATATTCAGCGTATGGGATTATATCCAGCACAGATATCAGTATTACGGCTACGAAGGGGCCAAGGAGATCGAAAACACGCTGTTCCGGGCCATCGTGGAGAGGAACATCAGGGTTATCTATTTCAAACCCATCAAGGAGTACAGGGATCAGTATGTTTATGTCACAGACCCTGACGAATATAAGACCATGTTTTCTAATCTTGAATCAAGGCTTTCCACCCATGATATAAAGTTCGGAAATAAGGCTTCCATTATGGATCCGTATCAGGTAAGCCTGTGGGCCAAGGTCGTCATGGCGCTGGGCTGCATCGCGGCGGCGGTGCTGCTCATCAGGGCCATCCTGCCCATCGGCAGAAGGCTGAAAGCAGGGATGTTCCTCCTGGGTGCCCTGGGAGTTGCCGGAGCCTACACGGTGATGCAGGAGTATGCGGAGCTGATCACTTCGTTTGCTGCGGCGGTGATTTTCCCATGTGTGGCGACTCTGTTCATCGTCAGGCAGAGCAAGGAATTTGCCGATACGCTGGACTGCGGGGAGCGTCTGCCGAAGGTTATCGGCCTGGGCATACTGACCCTTGCTGCCGGCGTTGTGATCTCCATCATCGGAGGCGTCATGACCGCCTCTCCGATCTCGTCGGTCAATTATATGCTTGAGATCGATATCTTCAGGGGAGTCAAGCTTGCCCAGCTGCTTCCCCTTGCTTTCTTCATAATCGCATATCTTGCCTATTACGGCTTCGGGACGGGTAAAAAACGTCCAGGAATACTGGAATACAATGACTTGAGAAATATTATGAACGCCGGCATCAAGGTCTGGATGATCCTTCTAGGCGCAGTTCTTCTCATAGTCGGCTACTTCTACCTTGAAAGGACAGGGAACGATTCCGCCATTGAGGTTTCCAGCCTTGAAATGATCTTCAGAAATACGTTGGAGGACAACCTCACCGCAAGACCGAGAAACAAGGAATTCCTGTTTGCATTCCCTTCGATAATGATGCTCGTATATACCTCCGTCCGAAGGTTCAAACTCTGGCCGATCCTGTTCGGGCTGGGTTCTGTCATCGGGATGACATCGGTAGTCAACACCTTTATGCATATCAGGACGCCTCTTTATTTGGGGTTTTACAGAACAGCGTATGCAGTCTTGTTTGGAATCGTAATCGGGATAATAGGAATAGCCATCTTTGAGATCGGACATAAGCTGTATAAAAAACTGGAAAGGCAGATAAGATAAATGATACGAATACTGATTTCCGGTTACTATGGATTTAATAATATTGGAGATGAATCCATACTTAGCGCTGTGGTGGACAACCTTCGCGAGAAGATGGATGATATTGAGATTACCGTATTATCCAAAAGTCCGGAGTTTACGGCGCAAAAATATGAAGTATACTCTTTGAATCGAAAATCCATAAAGGATATTATCAAAGGTATCCGTAAATGCGATTTACTTATAAGCGGGGGCGGAAGCCTCCTTCAGGATGTGACCAGTAAAAAGAGTATTCTTTATTATCTCATAATTATGTGGATTGCACTTCTTTTCAGGAAGAAGGTGTTTGTTTACAGCCAAGGAATTGGTCCTATCCTGTCGAAAACAAATAGAAAACTGACCGCCTTTACATTGCGAAAAGTCCACGGTATTGTGGTGAGGGACGAAACCTCCAAGGAGCTTTTGACTGAAATAGGTGTAAGGGCGGAAAATATTATTGTAACAGCTGATCCGGTTCTTAGAATAAAAAAAGCAGATCTTGCAATCGGAAGAGAAATTTTGCAGAAGGAAAGATTTATTCCTGAACAGGGCAGAATGATTGTCGGCTTCGCTATCAGAGAGAAAAAAGTTAAGAGCAGCTTTGTAGATGAAATCTGTATTTCCATACGCAGACTCGTAGATGAGCATAAAGCTCAAATCGTATTGATCCCGTTTCATTATTCTGAAGATATGGCAGTAATAGAAGAAATTGAATCCAGGCTTGGGAGTGATGTATGCTGCATCAAGCATAAATACTTGACCAATGAAATGCTCAGTATTATAGGGAACATGGATGTGCTGGTTGGTGTCCGTCTTCACGCGCTCATCCATGCGGCAATTATGGATGTACCAATGATCGCAATCTCTTATGACCCCAAAATCAACTCCTTTATGAGTTCTCTGGATATGAAAGCCATGTGCAGCATGTACGATTTCAAAAATAATTTTTTCATGGAAGAATTAGAAAAAACTATTGCCGATGCCGAAAATATCCGGGAGAAGATGCGAACACGGATCAAAATACTGATTAAAAGTCTTGATAAGAACGAGGAGCTGATTCAGGAACTGATGAAGCATAAGACGGGGTAAAAAGCGGCTACAGGGCGAATGCCCTAGAGCGGCACAGTAATCAAATAATAACTAATAAGGGAATTATAATATGCCAAGCAATAAAAGAATAAGAATTTTAGACATTCCTGTTGACCTGGTAGATGAGACAGAAGCCATGTCAATTTTCCAAGAATTGATGAAGACGGAAAATTGTAGTCTCGTTGTGACGCCAAACTCCGAAATCATAGTTAACGCTTCTAAAGATAAGCAGCTGAAGCGTATTCTCGAATCTGCCGATTTGGTGATACCGGATGGGATAGGGTTGGTTTATGCTTCTAAAATAATGGGAATGCCTCTGAAAGAGAGAGTAACCGGAATCGATTTTTTGGGCAGGATACTGGGATGTTTGGAAGAAACGGGGTTGTCTGTTTTTTTCCTTGGGAGCAAGCCGGAAGACGGCAATTCACTTGGGATTGCAGCAGTTGCAGCTGAAAATATAAAGAAAGAGTATCCAAATCTTAGTGTTGCCGGAACTCATCATGGGTATTTCAAGGAGAATGATGAAGAGGAAATCGTTAGAAAAATCAACGATTCCGGAGCTGATTTCCTGTGTGTTGCAATGGGTTCGCCAAAGCAGGAGAAATTCATGTTCATGCATCAGGATAAGCTAAATGTGAAAGGAGCCATCGGTGTAGGAGGCAGTTTGGACGTGTGGGCAGGTATGTTGAAGCGGGCGCCGATGTTTTATCGAAAGCATGGACTGGAGTGGTTATACAGATTAATACAGGAACCTGGCAGGTATAAAAGAATGATGATACTGCCGCTTTTTATGATAAAAGTAGTTGTCAGCAAATTAAGAGGAGGAAAATGAAAATGTCGATTGACTTTGAAAAGCTTAAAAAAATTGCATGTGATGTTCGTATAGATATCATAAAGGAAACATATCATGCGGGTTCAGGACACCCGGGGGGATCACTGTCTGCGGCGGATATTTTGACTGTTTTGTATTTTCACGAAATGAACATTGACCCCAATGACCCGAAAATGGAAGGCAGAGACAAATTTGTTCTATCGAAAGGGCATGCTACCCCGGTGTTGTATGCGACACTGGCTCACAGGGGATTTTTCTCTAATGAAGAGTTGATAACATTCCGTAAGCTGGGCTCCATGCTACAGGGACATCCTGATATGAAGAAGGTACCGGGCGTTGAGATGTCAACGGGATCTTTGGGACAGGGCTTCTCGTCATCCGTTGGAATGGCCATGGCAAACAAGCTTAATCAGTCACCTGCAAGAATATACGCATTGCTTGGAGACGGAGAGCTGCAGGAGGGGATCATCTGGGAGGCAGCAATGGCCTCCGCTCATTATAAACTAGATAATCTGACCGCAATAATCGACTGGAACGGATTGCAGATTGACGGAAAAAATGATGAAGTCATGACGGTTACACCTATTGATGAAAAATTTAAGAGCTTTGGTTTTCATGTAATCAATATTGATGGTCACAACATGAAGGAAATTGTAAATGCATTGATGGAAGCTCGTGAGACCAAAGGAAAGCCCACAGCGATCATTGCAAAAACATCTAAGGGAAAAGGCGTATGCTTTATGGAAGATAATGCCGGCTGGCACGGAAAAGCTCCGAATGATGAAGAAGCAAAGAGTGCGGTGACAGAATTAGGAGGTGAATGGTAATGTCTGAAAAGATGGCAACAAGACAGGCTTATGGAGAAGTACTCCTTGAGCTTGGTGAAAATGACAAAAATATCGTAGTATTGGATGCAGACCTGTCAAAATCTACTATGACGACACATTTTGCAGAAAAATATCCAGATCGGTTCTTCAATATGGGAATCTCGGAACAAAATCTTTTTGGCGTTGCTGCAGGGCTGGCACACTCCGGAAAAACAGTATTTGCCAGTACATTTGCGATGTTTGCTGCCGGAAGAGGCTTTGAGATCATCAGAAATTCTATCGGATATACAAAAGCAAATGTCAAAATTTGTGCAACACATGCAGGGGTTACCGTGGGTGAAGATGGAGGAAGCCATCAGGCAATTGAGGACATAGCATTAATGAGGATTATCCCCGGGATGACCGTTATCAGCCCATCCGACGGTATGTCTGCAAGAATGCTTATCAGAGAAGCAGCATCGCTTACAGGCCCTGTTTATGTAAGACTTGGGAGATCAGCGGTTCCCGGAATTCATGAAGAAAACAGTGATGTTCAGATCGGCAAAGGAATTTGTGTGATAGATGGAAGTGATTATACGGTCATTGCTACCGGAGTAATGGTAAACGAGGCAATGATAGCAGCGAAAGCGCTTGCAGGAGAAGGTATCAGCCTCCGTGTAATTGATATTCACACTATAAAGCCGATAGATAAGGAAATAATCATCAAAGCTGCAAACGAGACGAAAGGAATCGTAACTGCAGAAGAGCATACTATTTTTGGAGGATTGGGATCAGCGGTATCTGAGGTTGTGGTAAAGAACTGCCCCGTTAAAATGGCGTTCGTAGGTATTCAGGATACCTTTGGTGAATCGGGCAAGCCGGCAGAGCTTCTTGTTAAATATGGATTGACTGCAGACGATATAGCAAAAGCGGTAAGAAGCCTGTAAATAATAAAAACATATAACAAGATAAGGATATATCCCACACCTCTTTAGGCGGCGGGTACAACTGGATTTCACAGGCAGCGGGGGATATCCCCTGCCTCATTGAAACGCACAAATGTAAGAAAAATTTCTACAGTCGAAATTTTTCTGCTTAAGCGTTTATAAAAATTACGAATAAAAAGCTCCCTCACCGAATAGATTTTAATAGAAATTTATGACAGGAGGGAGTTTTGATTGTGAGTAAGATAGGTGTAATAAAAAATATGAGTAAGCAAAGTAAAAAAAATCTGATCATAGTTGCTATTATCATAATTGCAATCGCTGTAATTGTGGCAGGATTGTATTTTTTTGAAGGTGATGAAAAAGTGGATTACAGGGTTTTGAGTGAGACGGAAATTCCTCAACAGATTGCAAATCAAGTCATACCAGAGTATCGAACTTTAGAAAGAGCATTGGCATGTGTCGTAGATGAAAAAGTCTATGTAATAGCCTCACGGGGAGAGAAACCGACTTCCGGTTACGAAATTTCTATCGATAAAATGGAGATTTCTGATGAAGATGGCATAAAGACTTTGATGGTGTATACGGTGTTTCGAGACCCTCAACCAGGGACGGTACTTACACAGGTATTGACTTATCCTCTTCAAGTTGCGGAAACAGGTCTTACATATTTGCCGGATCAAATCGAACTAAAGGTTCAGTACGAAGAATAGGAATGTCAGGGTATATAAACCGAGGCAAAGATATCCCCCGCCTCTTAAGATGACGGGTACAGCTTAATTTCACAGGCGGTGGGGATATTCCCTGCTTCGTTCCCATTTTACCCCAAGCTTTCCTTTTGTTCCAAGCTTTTCAGTTTCCTTTATTACCTGTCCCATAAAACATATAAACCATTAATTGACATATATGTACATATGTGATATTCTGATAAAAAATACAAATCGTTACAAATGGGGTGGGAAAATGGAGCGCATCCTTTCCAGAGAGTTTGAGGAAACGGAAAATTATTCTGTAATGGAGAAATTGAAAATCGGTATCGTTGGGATTTCTGACCATTCAGGTGTAAGCTTTTTGACGGGCTGTTTAGGCAGATATTTGGCAAATACCGGAAAGCACAGACCTGTTGTAGCGGAATTTGGAAAAGGTTCTCTTTTTGATTCCTACGGCATGGACAAGCGTTTTGCCGGAAGGCTTTATTTCCAATTTTTTAATGCTTTGATACAAAATAAAAGCATTCGGGGAAGGAAAAACATGGACGAAGGAGTCAACTGGCTGCTCAAATCCCCCGATGAGCAGAAGCTTAAGCTTACATTTGAACAGAACCTCAGGTTGGCAAATCATGGTAGTGGTGATTTGATCTTGTGCGATTTTTCCGGAAATCAAGAGCTTGACAGGCAGCTGTTACTGGGCATGGATCAAATCATAGCGGTGATAGACCCGATGCCTTCAAAAATGCTGGAAGGGCATCATTTGCTATGCTGCATAAAGAATATGGAACAAAATGGAGAAGCGGCTGTCACATATGTGATCAACAAGTTTAATAAAGGGGTAAACCGGCGCCAAATGCTGGATTATTTAAATATAAAAAAGCCTGTCATTATACCTCTTATCAAGGCGGAGCTAATATATACCGCTGAGTATAATTGTAAAATCCCATATACATTAAATGAAGCAAAAAACGTTCTTCAAAAGCCCTTGACAGAAATTTGTATGCGCTTAAATGGTATCGAGTCTGCGATCCCGGAGAAGCAAGGTCACCCCTTTCGTTTAAATGTAATAAATTTGTAATGTAAGAAAGTATTCTATCTTATCCTGTTTTGTATTATAATAAATTGTAGATTTATGTGTGTTATTGTAATCAGGTTTTACCGCATAAAGCTTTCTTTATTCAGATGCTGGATTTCCTGATTGATACTGAACGGGAGAGGACTCAAAGAATGATAACTTTTGATAATGTGACAAAGTCCTATGGCACAAATATTGGCATTCAGGATGTAACGGTCAAAATAGAAAAAGGGGGTTTTGTGTTTTTAGTCGGACCAAGCGGCTCCGGCAAGTCTACGTTTGTCAAATTGATCTTAAAGGAATTAACTCCGGATAAGGGAAGCATCAAGCTGAACGATTTGGAAGTTAATCGTCTTTCAAATAGACAGATTCCTAAACTTAGGCGGAGCACGGGTATTGTTTTTCAAGACTTCAGACTGCTGCCTCAAAAAACCGTTTTTGAGAATGTCGCCTTTGCGATGGAGATCGTACATATGAGCCAGCGGGCTATTCGCAGGCAAGTCCCACAGGTTCTGAACCTTGTAGGAATCAGTTCAAAAGCAACCAAATATCCGAATGAGCTTTCCGCCGGAGAACAGCAGAGAGTGGCTATAGCACGGGCGATTATAAATAGCCCTGCTTTGCTGATCGCGGACGAGCCTACGGGAAACCTTGATCCGGATACCGCATGGGAGATCATGAGGCTGCTTGAACAAATCAATCATCGCGGGACAACCATTTTAATGGTTACCCATGCCAAAGATATCGTTGACAAAATGGAAAAGCGTGTTATTGCTATCGATAAAGGACGCATTGTCCGTGACGATGCAAATGGATGCTATGGAGCTTATGAGGATGAAAAGCTGCCAGGCTTTCTGCAAATGGGAGGTGTATTCAACAACAATGCTGAATAGTTGGAAGTGTGCCTTTAAACAAGCCTTCAAGCAAGCTTTCCGAAACAGAGCAATGAGCGTAGCGTCTATGTTTTCTATTACTGCTATGCTTTTAATATTAGGATTATTCTTCATATTAGTAGTTAATGTCAACATGGTTTCAGAAACGGCAAAGAAACAGTTTGATACAATTCAGGTTTTTTTGCTGGATGAAACTACATATGAAGAGAGTTCTGTGATGCTTGCGGATCTGAAACGGATGGATGGTGTCAGCGAAGCAACGTACCAGACTGCCAAGGAGGCCATGGATAAATGGAAGGTCAAATGGGGAGACAATGCATATTTATTGGACGGGCTGGAGGATGAAAATCCTTTGCCGAATTCACTGATTATTAAAGTGTCAGAGCTGGAAAAAGCCGATGCAACCGTAACCAGATTAAAAACTTATGATGGTATAGAAGACATCAAATATTATAAGGATACAGTGGATCAGTTGCTGAAGATTACCGGTTTTATACAGGTTGGCGCTATGATTGTGATCTTGTTTCTGGTTATTGTGTCGGTTATCGTTGTATCCAATACGATTAAGCTTACAGTGCTTGCACGGGAAAGAGAAATCAGCATTATGAAATATGTGGGAGCGACAAACTGGTTTATCCGGGGACCATTCCTGATAGAAGGAATTCTCATAGGAATCGTATCTGCACTGGTTTCTGTAGGTATAATCAGTTTTATTTATTATAAAATAACGGAGTTGATAGGTCCGGAAATATTCATTATGCTTTCAACAACTATGGTGCCGGTAGAATTCCTCATCATTCGCCTGGTCTGGATATTCCTGGCGCTTGGTATTAGTATCGGAGCGTGCGGCAGTATTGTTTCAATGAGAAGATTCTTGGATACATAAGGAATAAAAAGGGGGAGTAAACAAGTGAAGAAATTTATTTCGTATGCTTTAGTGTTCGTATTATGCGCCTCTGTGATTACTTTAGGGGCAACTTATGCGGACGAGCAGCAGCAATTGAACAAGATCCACAGCCAAATCGACAAATCAAAATCCCAGCTTAACGAAGGAAAGAAAAAAGAAAAGCAACTGGGAGATCAAATCAAGAATTTGGAAGTTCAAATCAATGAAACAGAAAATGAAATTGCAAGCATCAAGGGGGATATCAATAAAACAGAGCAAAATATTGCCGTGGTCAAAGCAAATTTGGCAGTTGCCGAGCAGGAAATGAAAGTACAGAACGAGAACCTCAAAAAGCGCTTAAGAGTCATGTATAAAAATGGAGATATAGGCCTGGTGCAGATATTATTGGGCTCGGAAAGCATTACTGATTTTATGAGCAATATGGACATGATCCAGAAAATATATGATCATGATGTGGAAGTACTGAAAGTCCTGGAAGAGCAATGTGAGAAAATAGAGCTCCAAAAAAAGGAATTAGAGGCATTACAGGCCAAGCTACAGGCGGAAAGACAAAAAGAGGCGGAAAGGCAGGCTTCTTTGCAGGCAAACCGTGGACAAGTTGCAAGTTTAAAAACTGAGGTTGCAAAAAGCAATGCGGAAATTGAAGCACAACTCGATGCATTAAATGCAGAGGCGGATCGCCTGGTTGAAGAAATAAGAAGGCTGCAGGGGGATTCAGAATATCAAGGCGGTAAATTCGCATGGCCTGGAGAAAGCACCCATGTTACTTCGGAATTCGGAATGCGGCTGCACCCGATCCTAAAGGTTAATAAGTTACATACCGGTATAGATTTCAGAGCGGCTCTTGGGTCCAAGGTAATGGCTGCGAACGGCGGAACAGTGATTAAAGCCGGATGGAATAACAGCTATGGAAATGTAGTAATGATAGATCATGGCGGTCAAATCGTAACCCTTTATGCGCATAACAGTAAACTGATGGTAAAGACGGGAGATGTGGTTTCCAGAGGCCAGACTATTGCTCTTGCAGGTTCCACAGGCAGTTCAACCGGTCCGCACATTCATTTTGAAGTACGTGTTAACGGGCAATACCAGAATCCAAGGAATTGGTTATAGCGAGGCATAAATAACCCTTTGCCTCAATATAACGCATAGAGGAGAGAACATTTTATACAGTCGAAAATTTTCTGCGGAGGTGTGATAACAATGAACGGGATTCATCCATTAATCCGCAGAATTTTAAATAACAGAGGGATTACAGATGAAGATAAAATCCTGGAGATTTTATCAGATAAACCAAATAGGACTTATGATCCATTCCTGCTGAAAAATATGCACGCCGGAGTGGATTTATTGTTGTTTTCAATCAAGCAAAATCGTAGAATATGTATCTATGGAGATTATGATGCTGACGGAGTGACCTCCGTCAGCCTTCTTATGCAGGTCTTATCCCACCTTACAACAAACCTGTTCTATTATATCCCTTCACGCTTTGACGAAGGCTATGGACTGAATAAGGATGCAATCGATTTAATAAGAGGAGATGGAGCGGAGCTGATAATTACCGTTGACTGCGGGAGTGTATCCTATGATGAGGTTGAATACGGAAAGAGTATCGGAATAGATTTTATTATAACTGATCATCATAATATCAACGAAAGACCGGCTGATTGTATTTTAATCAATCCTAAGCAGCCGGACTGCCCCTATCCCTTTAAACACCTGGCGGGATGCGGCGTGGCATTCAAGCTGGCGCAGGGAATCCAACGAAAAACGGGGCTGCCCAAATCGATAATTAGCGGAGTACTTGATCTTGTCGCTATAGCAACGATAGGAGATATAGTTCCTCTTATTGATGAAAACAGGACACTTACAAAATACGGTATGAGAAGGATAAACGGAAGAAAACGTCCGGGGCTGAAAAGGCTTCTGGAAGCAGCCGAGATTCCTTCGGGGGAGATAAATTCAGAAAACATAGCATATATTATAGTACCCCACCTTAATGCTGCCGGCAGGCTTCAGGATGCTAAAACAGGCGTTGAGCTATTGATTTCAGAAGATATGAATGTAATCGATAAAAATGCGGCGATTTTGGTTCAGAATAATACGGAAAGAAAAATGATACAGGAAAAAGCCTTCAAAAAGTGCAAGGAAATTGTAGACGCAGAGATGAAAGCGGATTTGTTCTGCGTCATCAATCCAAAGAACATCCATGAAGGGATTGCCGGTATTGTCGCGGGGAAAATCAAGGATGAGTTTGGAAAGCCAACGATCATCTTAACGGAATCCGGTCAGGAAGGTTATCTGAAAGGGACCGGCAGAAGCTTCGGAAGATTGAATATATACGAAAGCTTAAAGAAATATGAATCATTCTTTTCAAAGTTCGGCGGTCATTCAGGCGCCTGCGGCTTCATGATGAAATCGGAGTATCTGGATGAGCTTAGGAGGTCCCTGAATCATGATATAGAGATTTTATACAGGGAAAACCCATGCCTGTTTGATACTGATACACCCATTGACCTTACTCTGGAAGTTGAGGAGATTGATCTTAATTTGGCATCACAGCTGGAAAAACTGGCTCCTTTTGGCTGCCAGAATGAAAGGCCTTTGCTGCAAATAACGGCACTTAAAACAACACATATCAATTACATGGGAGAAAATAGCCAGCATGTACGCTTTTTCTGCCTGGGAAAAAGCGGTAAGCGTATTTCCTGCGTATTTTTTCAAAAAGCTCAGGATTATGGAGATATTCTTCAACAAAATGATGAACTGTTAAACATATTGGGATATGCAAATATAAATACATGGAACGGCGATAAAAAAATTCAGTTTGTTATAAAATCCATCACATGTTAAACTAGCTTACATGGAGGACAATATCTTCCTTTGCAAACTGTATTGTCCCCTGTTAAAGGAGAGTATTATGTTAATGATGAAAAAACGTAACCTTGTCTTTGTTATAATTGTTTCGATACTGGCAGGAGCTTTAGCGCTCAGCGGGTCAGTTTTCCTGATAGGTCAGGCATCAGGAGGATATCGAACAATCACAAATGAAGAATATGAAAATTACAAGCTGACAAAGGATAAATATGGCAGATTGGCCGAATTGGAACAATACATACAGGAAAAATATTATGTTCCGGTAGACGAAAATGACTTGATGGAAGGTATTTATAAGGGTCTGTTTTGGGGAATCGGAGATCCCTATTCTTCCTATCTTTCAAAAGATGAATATGATGAAATCATGATTTCCACTACCGGCGAGTATCAGGGGATCGGTGTGACCATTGCGCCGGATGACAGAGGATTGATAAACGTCGTGTCTCCTGTCGACGGCTCCCCTGCAGATAAGGCCGGTATAAAGACAGGAGACAAGATCATTAGCGTTGAGGATAAAATCTATGATGGAAGCAGCATCGATCAGGCGGCTACTGCGATGCGCGGAAAACCGGGGACTAAGGTGGATATTATGATCATCCGGGGTCAACAGGAGCTTCAATTTACCATAACCCGCGCAAATATTATCATGCATACCGTGCGCTCGGAGGTTCGTGAAGGAAATATTGGATATATCAGGATCAGCTCTTTTGAAGAAAAAACAGCAAACGACTTTAAAGATCATTTGCGGGATCTGGAGCTAAAAGGTGTTAAAGGATTTGTTCT
>JAQWBM010000026.1 GCA_028706405.1 Eubacteriales bacterium | reverse complement strand
TCTTATATCTGTGCGTTTCAACGGGGCAGGGGATATCCCCGCTGCCTGTGAAATTAAATCCTGCCCTCCGCCTAAAAGGGGCGGGGGCAGCTTTGCCTCGTTATAACCAAAAGAAATCCAAAACCCTAAACTTTTATTAGGCGAAAGGGAACCGAATTTAGTTTATGGCTGGCTATGGGCAAATGTGGCTAATGGGGAACGTTGCTTAATGACACGTTTGACTATAATCAAATGTGACAAATAAGAAACGTCCCCAAATAGCTTTATTTATTGTCAGCCAGTTTCTTATAATTATTATAGCGTTCCTGTGCGTTGTCTTCTGACATTTCAAATAGTTTGTCGGCAATATCCGGGAATTCCAGTGACAGGGATGAATATCGTACCTGACCCATGATGAAGTCCCTGAAGCTCGTTTTCGGCTCCTTGGAGTCCAGTATAAACGGATTTTTTCCTTCCTTCTTCAGTTCCGGATTGAACCGGTATAGGTGCCAGTAACCAGCTTCCACTGCATCCTTAATGTTTTCTTGCGCCTTGCCCATGCCCTTCTTGATACCGTGGTTGATGCACGGTGCATATGCAATAATAATAGAAGGACCTTCATATTTTTCCGCTTCGATCACTGCCTTCACAAACTGGCTCTGACTTGCGCCCATACCTACCTGTGCTACATAAACGTAACCGTATGCCATGGCCATCATGCCCAGATCCTTCTTTTTGATCCTTTTTCCGGAAGCGGCAAATTTTGCAACGGCTGCCGCAGGGGTAGCCTTTGAGGACTGTCCACCGGTGTTGGAATATACTTCGGTGTCAAAGACCAGGATGTTAATATTCTCTCCGGAAGCGAGCACGTGATCCAGTCCCCCGTAACCTATATCGTAAGCCCAGCCGTCTCCGCCCAGTGCCCAAACTGACTTCTTAACAAGAAAATCCTTTCTGTCTGTAATTTCCTTTACAAGGGTCAGTATCGCTTTATCGTCTGTATTTAATGATTCAATAGCCGTCATCAACTTTTCACTTGCAACTCTGGATAATTCTCCGTCATTGTTGTCCTTAAGCCAGCCTTCCAATGCAGTCTTAAGATCTTCAGGAATGTTCATTTCCAATAAGGCGTTACAGCTATTTACTATTTTTTCTTTCATCTGCCTGGTCGCAACGAACATACCTAATCCATATTCCGCATTATCCTCAAACAGTGAATTAGCCCAGGACGGACCTCTGCCGTTTTCATCGGTACAATACGGCATAGAAGGAGCCGCGGCGCCCCAGATGGAGGAACATCCTGTCGCGTTGGCGATCATCATTCTGTCGCCGAAAAGCTGTGTAATCAGCTTGATGTATGGTGTTTCACCACAGCCTGCGCAAGCACCTGAGAATTCTACATACGGCTTCGCTAATTGGCTGCCTTTTACGGTATTCTTTGAAATCAGTTTATCCTTCAGCGGAAGCTTCAAGGCATAATCCCAATTTTCGCTTTCATTTTCAAGTTCAGCAAATGGTACCATAACCAGTGCCTTTTCTTTGGAAGGACAGACATCTGCGCAATTTCCACATCCCATGCAATCCAACGGCGACAGCTGTGTTCTGTATTCCAGCCCCTCCAGTCCCTTTCCGATAGCTTTTACCGTATCAAAGCCTGCCGGAGCATTTGCCTTTTCATCTGCATTCACAAGTATAGGACGAATCGAGGCATGTGGACATACGAAGGAACATTGGTTACACTGTATGCAGTTTTTCGGATTCCACTTAGGAAGGTTTACTGCTACACCCCTTTTTTCATATGCTGCAGTTCCCGATGGGAATGTCCCGTCCTCTCTGCCTAAGAAAGTGCTTACAGGAAGATCATCACCTTCTTGCCTTGTCATAGGAATGAGAATTTCATCGATAAATTCTGGTACATCTCTCTTCGTTTTCGGATCGTCCTGAGCATCTGCCCAGTCTGCGGGAACTTCCACCTTTTTGATTTCGGTGATTCCTTTATCTATGGCTGCATTGTTCATTGTGACGATTTTGCCACCCTTCTTGCCATAGGAGTCCTCAACAGCTTCCTTTAGATATTTCACTGCGTCATCAAGCGGAATGACGTTGGTCAGCTTAAAGAAGGCTGACTGCATGATCATGTTGATCCTGTTTCCAAGTCCAATTTCTTCTGCTGCCGCAGTGGCATTTATTGTATATAAATTTATATCATTCTTAGCAATATATCTCTTCATAGCTGCTGGAAGATGTTCTTTCAGTTCTTCTTCTGTCCAGATGCAGTTAAGAACGAAAGTTCCGCCCTTCTTAAGACCTTTGAGCAAGTCGTATTGATTTACATAAGCCTGATTATGGCAAGCCACGAAGTCTGCTTCGTTTATCAAATAAGTAGACTGTATTTTGCTTTTTCCGAATCTCAGGTGAGAAACTGTAATCCCTCCGGACTTCTTGGAGTCGTAAGAAAAATATCCTTGCGCATAAAGGTCTGTATTGTCTCCGATGATTTTAATGGCGCTTTTATTGGCGCCGACTGTTCCATCAGATCCCAGACCCCAGAATTTACAGCGAATCGTTCCTTCCGGCTCTGTATTAATATTTTCAACCGTCTCAAGTGACGAATTTGTAACATCGTCAATGATACCAATTGTAAATTGGTTCTTAGGCTTATCCTGAGCCAAGTTGTCATAACTCGCAACGATCTGTCCCGGAGTCGTGTCTTTTGACCCGAGGCCATACCTGCCTCCGTATACTTCGGGGGCATTTTCTTCATTATAATACATGGTCCTGACGTCCATATACAGTGGATCTCCTATAGATCCCGGCTCCTTTGTTCTGTCCAAAGTCACGATCCGCTTAACAGTCTTAGGAATAACCGACTTCAGATATTCCGGTGCAAAAGGACGATACAATCTTACCTTTACAAGACCTATCTTTCTGCCTTGAGCAATCAGCATGTTAATAGTTTCTTCGATGGTTTCGCAAACGGAACCCATAGCGACAATGATGTGCTCCGCTTCCGGATGTCCCGAATAATCGAACAGGTGATAATCTCTGCCGGTCAGATCGCTGATATCCTTCATATATTTCTCAACAACTGCCGGAACCGCTTCGTAAAACCTGTTGGAAGCCTCCCTTGCCTGGAAGTAGATATCCGGGTTCTGATTAGTCCCGCGAATAACCGGATGTTCAGGATTCAGCGCATTCTCCCTGAATTTCTGGACAGCATCCATGTCCAGCAGATTTTTAAATTCATCATACTCTATTACTTCTATCTTTTGAATCTCATGGGAAGTCCTGAATCCGTCAAAGAAATGAACGAAAGGAACCTTGGATTTGATGGCTGCCAGATGCGCAATCCCACCCAAATCCATGGCTTCCTGAACAGAGCCGGATGCAAGAAATGCAAATCCCGTCTGTCTGGCTGCCATTACGTCGGAATGATCACCAAAGATGCAAAGTGCATGAGCCGCAAGGGTTCTTGCGCTTACGTGAAATACTCCGGGAAGAAGTTCGCCCGAGATTTTATACATGTTGGGAATCATCAGAAGCAATCCCTGAGATGCCGTATATGTGGTGGTCAAAGCACCTGCAGCCAAAGACCCGTGTACCGCACCGGCAGCACCGCCTTCAGACTGCATCTCAACAACCTTTACTTCTTGCCCAAAAATATTTTTTCTTCCATAGGCGGACCATTCATCAACAACCTCTGCCATGGTCGACGATGGTGTAATAGGGTATATTGCCGCAACATCGGTAAATGCGTATGATACATACGCTGCCGCGGTATTCCCATCCATCGTTTTTGTCTTTCTTTTTATCATCATATTACCTCCTGATACCACACTTCATTTATTGTCTCGTCCATCTTGTGGGTTTATCACGTCATCATGATTGATTATGCAAAATGTGTTCCCATTAAAAAAAAATGCTTTCCTGCTTTTATATAGTATGCACCATTTATGACAAATTTTTCATATATATTTCATATGTAAATGGTGGAATCTTCATATAAAAGAAAATGGAATTACAGATTTGTAATATACTCTAATGCTTTTTTTGCTCAGAGTCAAATATTATTTTGGTATCAACCAAAATACATTAAAGTTAATGGCAAGAAGAATATTTCCTGTATTTTTTCGTGAATATTCGAGATATTTCCGTTACTTATTGATGCTTAAATGACTAACGCACGCTTTTTTCAGTTTTTCTTTCAAAAATGAGGGCTGGTTTTCGCAGTTTAGTACCATGCTTGCATTTCAAATAGGAATTAAAATTGTTAAATTTTATTATCCTTACACATAATACTATCAAAGGAAAGGAAGTTGCTGGAATGTTGAAACTCAAGGAGATGTTATCCGATTGGAAATACCTCAAATTTTGCATGTATGTGGTCCTTACGTCAGCTTTGCTGTATGTGGGCTATCTGCTCATCGGAAACATGGACCTGATTTTGCGTTACGCTTCCTCTATATTAAGAAGCCTGTCTACTGCATTTTCACCGCTGATCATCGGATTGATTATCGCCTATCTGCTCAGCCCCCTTGTGGAGTTTATCAATAACAAAGCTGTCTCCAAATTCTTCTTCAGGCTGCCTTCTGATCCGGTGAAGCTTGAAAAGATACTGAGGCTGCGGCGCACCATCAGTATCCTGATTACTTTCATATTGATATTTATTATAATATTCGTTATTATCTATGCTTTTGCATTTTTGATTATCGGTGATTTGGCATTTTCAAGCCTGCAAAATATGGTTGATACCATTATCGATTACTTTACAAGATATGAATCTGTTTTAAGAGGCTGGGCTGCGGCTATCCCCAACAGCGGAATAGAAGAGCGGATACAGAATATCGCCAATGAAATCATCGTATGGATATCCAACCATCTCAGCACTTCTGCCATTATCAACTTTGTTACAAATCTGGGCGGAAGTATACTGAGTATCGTTCTGGGAATCGTAGTCAGCATCTATTTTCTCAAGGATAAGGATTTTTTTCTCCGGTTATGGAGGAAGACGCTGCATGTGATCCTGCCCATGAAAGCTAATACAATGGTCTCAGAGACTCTGCGCGATATCAATAGGGTTGTCTCACAATTTTTGAGAGGTCAAATGTTAGACGCTTTGCTCATAGCTATACTGTCCTCAATAGCATTTTCTATTATCGATCTTGAGTTTGCTGTATTTTTGGGATGCTTTGCGGGGATATGCAATATCATTCCATATTTTGGCCCAATAATAAGTACTATTCCGGCGGCTTTAGTAGGGTTGATTACAGAGGGATTCAGCCAGGCCTTTTTCGCGGCACTCGCAATGATCATTGTACAGCAAATAGATTCCAACATTCTATATCCCAGAATAGTCGGATCCACAGTCGGCCTTCACCCTCTGTTTATTTTGATATCTGTAACGGTTGGAGGTTATTACGCTGGAATTCCGGGCATGATTCTGGCAGTTCCCATTGCAGGTATAATAAAGGTTCTGCTCATGAAAAAACTGGACTTATTGAATTGAGTTTAAGAAGAAAGATGATAACCTCTTACGCTGTAATTTGAGTTCCGGTTTTCCCCATAAGCGCATCCATTGCTTTGTAAAGAGAAGTTATAATTGCTGTTTTCCCCTCTCCGGACTTTGCAAATTTTACTGCTGCCTGTATCTTTGGAAGCATACTTCCAGCAGCAAAATGATTTTCTGCTATGTAATGCTCCGCTTCTTCCGCCGTTAATTTATCCAAATCTATTTGATCCGGCTTGTTAAAGTTTAGCGATACCTTTTCGACTTCTGTAAGAATAAGCAGCTTGTCAGCTCCAATCTGCTCGGCCAAAAGCTCCGCCGCATAATCCTTGTCGATTACTGCTTCAATACCTTCATAGGTGCCGTCCTCAAGCTCGATAACCGGTATCCCTCCGCCTCCGGCTGAGACCACAATAGCGGAATTCCAAAGGCTTTTTATAGTGTCAATTTCCACGATTCGCTTCGGAATAGGAGATGCTACAACTCGGCGCCAACCGCGGCCTGCATCCTCTTTCATAACATAATTCTTTTCCGAAGAAATTTTCTTCGCTTCTTCTTCGCTGTAGAAGGGACCGATGGGTTTTGTAGGGTTTTTAAAACCGGAATCGTTTCGGTCTACAACCACCTGTGTCACTACGGTTACGACCGGCATAGCATTGTTTGTCTTCAGCAATGCTTGATGCATACCCTGCTGAAGGTGGTAACCAATATATCCCTGGCTCATAGCGCCGCACACGTCAAAGGGCATTGGCGGTGTCACATCTCTTGCAGTTTCAAAAGCCAAAAGTATTCTGCCAACCTGAGGTCCGTTACCATGGACAAGCGCGATCTCATAATCATTTTCTACGATTTTTGAAATATACTCACAAGTCTTTTTGACTACCTCAAGCTGGCATTCAGCAGTAGGAGGTAATCCGGCGGTCTGAAGGGCATTCCCTCCAAGGGCGATAACTATTTTTTCTTTTCTCATATACTCTCCTATACTATGTTAATATCGACTTTGCAGTCGTTCAATTGATATGGTCCCGGCGGATTGACATGCTCATATAGCTAAGCGTTATAACGTGGCTACCATAACAGCCTTAATTGTATGCATTCTGTTTTCAGCCTCGTCAAACACAACGGAATGCTTGCTTCTGAATACTTCATCCGTTACTTCTCGTATATCATATCCTTTTTCTTTCCACTTACTGGCCATTATTGTTTCAAAGTCATGGAATGACGGCAGACAATGCAAAAATAGCACATTCGGGTTTTCAGTAGCCTCAATCAGCTCCATAGTTACTTTGAACGGTGAAAGCATCTTTACTTTATCCGGGATTTGAGCCTCTTCTCCCATAGATGCCCAGATATCCGTGTATATTACATCCGCTCCTTTTAAGCAAGCGGGATCGCTGGTCACTTCTATTGTGCTTCCGCTCTCATTTGCTAATTCTCGTGCTTTAGCAAGAATTTTCTGGTCTACAAATAATTCATCCGGACCATATGCTACATAGTTAATCCCCACCTTTGCACATCCGTGCATCCATGCATAGGACATATTGTTTCGTATATCGCCGCTGAAAATTATTTTCGCACCTTTTAAGGGTTTTTTCATGTGCTCTTCCATTGTAAGCATATCCGCCAGGATCTGTGTGGGGTGGTCGATGTCAGTTAAACCGTTCCATACGGGTACGCCCGAATACTTTGCCAGATCTTCCACTACTTTTTGTTCAAAGCCTCTGTACTCGATTCCATCATAATATCTGCCCAGCACCTTGGCGGTGTCTTCCAAAGATTCCTTTATACTTACTTGTGACCCTGAAGATTCAAGGTAAGTAACATGGCCTCCTTCATCATGGCATGCAACCTCAAACGAGCACCTTGTTCTGGTAGATGTTTTTTCAAACATCAAAACTATATTTTTCCCTTTCATCAAATCACCAGTAATACCGGCCTTCTTTTTCGCCTTCAGATCGTGAGCAAGGTCAAGCAGGTACCTTATTTCCTGCGGGGTAAAATCCATTAAAGTTAATAAACTTCGTCCTTTCAAATTAATAGTCATGGGCAATTCCTCCTTCTATTTTTTTTGTTTTGGTTTTAATATATACTCTTGAAGGAGCTTGTGTGCCAGGAACTTGTGAGCATCGGCTTTCATAGAAAGTATAACAATCAGCATAAACAACTCAAGCATGTCGTCATCAGACATCTCAGTCTCCTTTAAACGATATTTGCTCTTTTCAATTATGCCAGAGATGTTTTGGCCTAATGTCTGCAGCTCTTCCTCCTGCACCGTAACAATCCCTTCATATAAAGAGGTCAAATCAATTTTATCATCAAATTCTGAGTTGTAATTAGTAATTAGAGGTTCCAGAATCTTCTCGATTTCTTCCATCTGGAATGTCCCCTTCAGATAGAAAATCAGGGATAACATGATAAGATGATCCTTGGAATATTTTTTGTTTACAGGTCTTGGCAGCATCTTATGCTTTACATAATTACCGATCATAGTTTTTGTAATGACCTTGTCCTTTTCTTCCGTTTTGTAGATGTCAAGCTCCCGATTCATAAAAGTCTCCGCCTGATCCATATAAATTTCCATATCAGGGAGAAGGGCAACGCTGATCAATCCCTTTTCAACGTACTTTTCGACAATATCTCTTGTAAATTCCTCATACCTCATTATATCCACCTCCATAGTTGTATTGCGAAGTAACCGTAACCCTACTATAGGGTATCCGGTACCGTGTGTCAAGGTCCACAAGAGTGCATCTGCAAAAACCATCCGAAGTATCCTCAGATAGACGTTATTATTTAATAAAATCCATCTATCCCCCTCGCGGAGGTTTTGTTCCATAGTATTGATAATAGGTGATTTCATGTCTGCCGTTATAGAGCTTGCGGCGCCGGTCAGCCGGTCTACCCATAGCAACTGTTTCAAAATCCTTATCCGTTGTAACAAGATATAATGAACATGTGGGATTTTCACTCATTTGTTTTTTCAGATGACTATATATCCTTCGGATCTCGTCTTTTTCGCCGATTCTCTCTCCGTATGGCGGATTGCAGATGATGATACCATAATTATCTGCAAGGCTAATCTTATCGAATGGTTTGACCTGAAAGTCTATACAATCGTCTACTCCTGCTTCCAGCGCATTTTCCCTTGCGGCCTTTACCGCAGACGGAAGAATATCCGATGCCTTAATGCGTATCTCATTATCATTTTTTATTGCTTCAAAGGCTGCCTTTCTCTCTTCTTTCCAAAATTTTTCAGGAATTGAAGGCCACTCCTCCGAAATGAACTTGCGGTTTAAGCCCGGTGCGATGTTTTTTCCGATCAACGCGGCTTCGATAGGAATTGTTCCCGAGCCGCAGAATGGATCCAAGAGCAACCTTCCTTCTTTCCAATAAGAAAGCTGAACCAATGCTGCCGCAAGTGTTTCCTTAATTGGTGCAGCCACATCCCTTACCCGATATCCCCTCTTATGTAATCCCGCGCCGCTGGTATCCAGGGTTATGGTCACTCTGTCCTTCAATATTGTTGCCTTGATGATATATTCCGGACCTGTTTCCTTGAACCATTGGCAATGATAAGTTTCCTTCAATCTTTCTGCAATTGCCTTTTTTGTTATTGCCTGACAATCCGGTACGCTGTGCAGCTTTGATTTGACAGATGTCCCTGTAACAGTGAATTTCCCATCCTCCGGGATCCATTCTTCCCAAGGCAGCGCTTTGATCTGCTGAAAAAGCTCTTCAAATGTAAAAGCATAGAATTCACCCAGCTTAACCAGAACTCTGTCGGCACATCTTAGCCACAAGTTTGATTTGACAATCGCTCTTTCATCGCCCATATATGTTATTTTTGCATCTTCAGATTTCAATATTTTGAATTTCAGATTTTCAATTTCTCTTTTTGCCACTGCTTCCAAACCAAAGGTAGCCGTTGCGATCAATTCAAGTTTAGACAAGTGTTTTCCTCCTACCGGAGTTTGAAAAAAGCTCTCACGCAGAGAGCTTTTTATCAGTCGTGAGTTCTTTTTCTATTCATCGGATTTCTTTCAATAATATCGATGGAGTTCAATGCTTTTCCGGTCCCAATAGCCACACAAGACTTCGGATCTTCAGCAATTCTTACCTTAATCCCCGTCCGCTCCTCCAGACGTTTGTCGATTCCGTTAAGCAATGCTCCTCCTCCGGTGATCACAATGCCGCTGTTACTGATATCAGCCGATAATTCCGGCGGAGTTCTTTCCAGTACGGAATGGGCAACCTCGCAAATCACCTGCAATGGTTCTTCAAGCGCTTCCATCATTTCCATTGATGTGATCTCAATAGATTTGGGGAGTCCGGTAACGAGATCTCGTCCCCGGCATTCCTTTACGATGACTTCCTCTCTGGGGTAAGCCGTACCAATTGTCATCTTCATTTCCTCAGCAGTCCGTTCACCGATATATAGTTTGTGCTCTTTTCTCATATATTTGATTATTGCTTCATCAAAATTGTCTCCGGCAACCTTAACAGAAGTGCTTGTCACAATCCCTCCCAGCGAAATCACTGCAACATCTGTGGTTCCTCCTCCGATATCGATCAGCATGATCCCATCCGGTTTTGCAATATCAAGGCCTGCTCCGATGGCTGCCGCGACCGGCTCTTCCATAAGGTACACGGCTTTGCCTCCGGCTTGTGTTGCCGCTTCTCTGACAGCTCTTTTTTCTACCTCGGTCACGCCGCTGGGCACGCATACCATGATTCTGGGCTTAAAGAACCTGCTTGAGCCGCATGTTTTACGAATAAAATATTTTAGCATTCTTTCCGTTACATCATAGTCGGAAATAACACCATCCCTCAACGGTCTTACAGCAATAATATTACTAGGTGTTCTCCCAAGCATCTGTCTTGCTTCTTCTCCTACAGCGAGAATATCGTTCGTGTCTCTGTTTATAGCCACAACGGCAGGCTCATCCAAAACGACACCTTTACCTTTTATATAAACTAAAACATTCGCTGTTCCAAGATCTATACCAACTTCCTCAGTGAATCCCAAATTTATCCCTCCTACTAAATGTATAACAAAGTTTCTTTCTTATCTTTTACTTTTACCCCAATAATTATATCTGCAACGAGCAAATATATCAATTTTTATTTACATATTCACTGATAAAAGTTTATAGCGCTTAAGCAGAAAAATCTCGACTGTAGAAATTTTTCTTACATCTGTGTGTTTCAACGAAGCAGGGGTTGCATACAAGGGCAGTCGGATATATTACGTACTGTTCACTGTGGTCTTCTCGTTTATCGGTATAGCAGAGTCCCGATACCCTCATCGGAGAATAACTCGATCAGTATCGCATGTTCTATTCTGCCGTCAATGATAACTGCTTCCTTGATGCCGCATTTTATACCATCCACACAACTTTGTATTTTCGGGATCATTCCGCCGCTGATGATACCTTTTTCGATCAACTCCGGGACATCATTGATATTTATTCTTGATATCAGAGACTCTTCGTCTTCTGTATCCATCATCAGGCCTCTTATGTCAGTCATTGAAATCAACTTTTCAGCCTTTAAGGCACTAGCGATTGCGACTGCCGCAATATCCGCATTGATATTATAGATTTGCCCGTTCTTATCGGCTCCAATGGTTGCCACAATAGGAATAAATCCATTATTCAATGCCACTGTAATCGGTGAAACCTCCACCTTCTTAATGTCGCCTACGAAACCCAAATCGACTTCGCCCTCAAGCTTCTCGACTTGGAGCATACCACCGTCCAGACCGCAAAGGCCTATTGCCTTTCCGTTGTTCTGATGTATAAGAGAAACAAGGTTCTTGTTGACCTTACCTGCCAACACCATGCCGGCCACCTCTGCAGTTACTTCATCCGTATATCGCAGTCCATTGATAAAAACTGATTCTTTGCCCATGGATTTAAGCATGCTGTTGATTTCAGGTCCGCCGCCGTGGACCAGTACAACCTTGATTCCTACAAGGGTCAGGAGAACGATGTCTTTCATGACTGCTTTTTTCAATTTATCATTAATCATTGAATTTCCGCCGTATTTTACAACTATGACCTTATTAAAAAACTTCTGTATGTACGGCAGCGCCTCAACCAACATGGTTGCTCTCGTTATTGTGTCTTTCATTTCAAATCCCCTTCATCTTATGGAGTGTGTCAACCTCAGCTTCTATAATTCCCATTAATTTTTATATAGCTATAGGTTAAATCGCATCCCCAGGCTGTTGCATGTGCATCGCCCTGGTTTAAAAATACCTGTATTTTAATCTCATCTTCGTTTAGAATCTTTACGGCATTCTCTTCATTGAAATCATAATAGGAGGAACCTTCGCATACCTTTTCACTCCCTTTGGCTGAAGAAAGTACAAGGTCCACATTACTTGCGTCGAACACAGCATCAGAATATCCCATGGCACACAGCGCTCTGCCCCAATTTGCGTCTTTTCCAAACATGGCTGCCTTAAACAAACTGGAGGTGATGACCGCTTTTGAAACGATTCTGGCCGTTTCCTTGTCCGGCGCCCCGAAGACCGTGCATTCCAGCATCTTGCTCGCGCCTTCCCCATCCTTTGCCAGCGCCCTTACAACAGCTGTATTAAGTATGTTTAAAGCCTTACAGAACAAATCATAATCCTCACCCTCACTGTCTATAACAGTGTTACCCGCAAGACCGTTGGCCATAATGGCTACCGTATCATTCGTGGACGTATCTCCATCTACGCTCAATTGATTGAAAGTGTCCAGATTATCATTTGAAAGCGCTTTCTTAAGCATTTCTGAAGTAATAGCAATATCTGTCGTTATAAAACATAACATGGTAGCCATGTTTGGGTGGATCATTCCGCTTCCTTTAGCTATGGCGCCTATACTGCATTCTTTACCCCCGATGTTTAAAGCTACGGCAAACTCTTTTTTTATCGTATCTGTGGTCATAATTCCGGCAGCGGCATTTATTGAGCCATCATAGCTTAACTTTTTCACCAGCTTCGGTATCCCTCTTTCAAATGGCTCGATGCTCAAAGGCATTCCTATAACTCCGGTTGAGCACACTATTAAATCGTCAGGGCTGGCAGAAAGCTCCTCAGCCACCAGTTCGCATGTCTTTCTCGCTACTTCCTTGCCGTTTGGAGCACAGGTGTTGGCATTTCCGCTATTACAGATAATCGCTCTGGCTTTTCCGTCTTTTAAATGCTCTTGCGTTACGGTAACGGGCGCTGCTTTTACCTTATTCTGCGTACAGAGGGCAGCCGCATTGCATACCACATCGCTTACGATAAGGGATAGATCTTTTTTTGTCTTATTCTTTCTTATGCCGCAATGCACTCCTGATGCCTGAAATCCTCTCGGAGCACACACTCCTTTATCTATAAATTCAATCGACATTTCATTTCCTCCCACTTTCTGTTGCAAGCCCCTTACTCTCGGGCAAATTCAACATAATATTCATGCATTGTACTGCGGCTCCCGACGCTCCTTTTCCAAGGTTATCATATCTTGCCATGAGAACTATCTGTTCTTCATTACCGGAAACAAAGATCTCCAATCCGTCTGTTTCAGTCAGTGCATTGGCCGATACAAATCCGTCCGCCGGGTTCTCTTCTGTTTTTCTAATTTGGATTAAGGGCTGCTCCTCATAGTATTTAGAGTAAACCTGTCTTATTTCTTCCGGATTTACTTTTTTATTCAGTATACGTCCGTGCAAGGTTGTGGTGAATAGCATTCCGCTATAGTAATCGGAAACTATCGGGTGAAAGACCGGCGCATATTCGACTCCTGTTATGAATTTCATTTCAGGCAAATGCTTATGATTCATCGAGAGTCCGTATTGTCTCGGACTATCAATGTCCTGTGCTCTGGAATCACTCTCATACTGTGAGATCATACTTTTTCCGCCGCCGCTGTAGCCTGTGATGGAATGGCATGTAAAAGGATAATCCTTTTGCACAATACCAAGAGATATTAAAGGCGTTACCAATGAAATAAAGCCGGTAGCATGACACCCTGGTACTGCTACTCTGTTTGATTCTGTTATTTTGCTCCTCTGGGTCACATTCAGCTCCGGAAAGCCATAAGTCCATTCCTTATTTGTCCTGTGATATGTAGAAGCATCAATGAGCCGTCGGTCTTTTCCCGCGTTTTCGGCAATCTCTCGGGAAGCTTCATCCGGCAAGCACAGGAAGGTGATGTCTGAATTATTGATCATTTCCAGACGAGCTTTCAAATTTTTACGCTCATCATCGGAGATGGTTAAAATTTCAAGATCATTTCTGTCTCGCAGTCTTTTATGTATTTTTAGTCCTGTCGTGCCTTCCTGACCGTCGATAAATATTTTATACCTCATACAGTCTCCCTTCCGATGATATTACTCAATCTTAGTTTATTATTATACTCAAATTTTAAACGATGTCAATGAAAATTTGCATATTTATTACGCAAAATGTATTTTTATTCACAACGATAGATTACGTACATCAAAATAGCATATCACCGCCTCGTCCCACATATATATGTTGTAATGAGAGCGCTACTTTGGCTCTTTAAGCCAATCAAATGTGTTGCACAAATATATGAAGGTGGTGAATGTCTAAAATATGAAGGATTACATAGAAGAACGAGTTTTAGAACTCGCTAGGCACATAGTTGAAACCAATTCCACGGTCAGAGCGGCCGCAACAAAGTTTCGGGTATCAAAGTCCACAGTACACAAAGATATTACCGAAAGGTTGCTTGAGATAAATCCAGGGCTTGCCCATGAGGTAAAGACTGTTTTAGATAATAACAAAGCGGAACGGCATATAAGAGGCGGTCTTGCTACACAACAGAAGTATAAGGGCCGATAAGATAAAAAAGTGCAGTTTAATCAATTTCAATTGATCTCTGCACTTTTCATATCCCTTTCCAATTGAAGCTCAACCTGACTCTTTCCCTTCCTCTTTGCTTTATATAGCATAGCATCTGATGACTCAAACAATTCATGTTCGGAATCCTCCGCCAGCTCACTTGCGCCATAACTAACTGTGAGTTTAATTCCATTTACAAAGCTCGTATCTCTGACCCTTAATTTTATTCGTTCCAGAAGGACGGCAGCATCATTCACGTTTGTGTCCGGCATTATGAGGAAAAACTCATCTCCGCCGTATCGTCCTACTATGTCGGTCGACCTGCATTGTTCCGTTATTATCTGCGCAACACTGATCAGCACTTCATCTCCAATTCTATGACCATAGGTATCATTTATATGCTTAAAATCATCTATATCTATCATAGCCACGGACAGGGAGTAATTAATGCGCTTTGCGCGTTCAGTTTCCTCCTTTAGACGTTTCAGGACATTTTTATTATTCAGAAAACCTGTCATGGAATCCCTAGTCGTTAAATCCTTTAATTCTTCGTTTATTTTTTTTAATTCAGTATTTTTAACAATGATAAGTTTTTCATTTATAAAGGATTTTACTTTATCGCGAGAAATCATCTGGTTCAGCAGCCAGGCTATCAGGGTCATGGATAGGGTATTTATTTTCAATGTCATTATCAGCATGGGCAGCGGCTGGAACTGTGGAAGCAGTAGAATAAATATGATATTAGGCAAAAAAAATATAAACAGAGATATTGACGGCGGTATTGTCATAAACGCGGCAATTGTAAAAACAGCCAAAAAATACGCACTGCTGGAAGCAAGGTGTGATTGTTCAAGCAAACTCAATATAACACCCTTCGTGAGAAGGACAATGAGAAATAGTAATTGAATTGTTATCAGGTAAGGTACGGGTAATCGTTCAATATTTTTCTTGTTGAAATATAATATTGGAAGAAATAAAACTGCAAACAAAGCGATTCCAAGAGAAATATAAAAATTCACAGACCCCGGGACTTGAAATAAAAGTGCGATAAAAGGCTCAATAACTGCAAGAAGCACGGTAATAATCAACATCCTTATGAAGTTATCTCGACTGGTAGTATTGATAAATTCCCTTTTATATTCCTTGGGGATTTTCGCAAGGAAACTTTTGGGAAGCTTCAATGGAATCACTCCTTATAATCACTCCTTATATTGAATAATTCACTAGAATCATTCATATTTACAGCTGTTATTTTTTGATTCTGATATAATATAGCACTTTACCATATGCTTGTCTATGGGAAACTTGTCGACACGTGATTCACTTTTTATAATGTCACGCGAGAATTTTGCCGATATGCGCTTCATTTTTTATAATGTCACGCGAGAATCTTGCCGAAATGCTTTCTAAATTATTTAAGGCTGTCGTAAGACAGCCATGTTTGTGTTACTCTGCTTATATGACTTTATATAAATTTAGCGATATGATACTTATTTTTGTATCCGTCGAGCAGTTTTGATGTTTTTGAAACATCTCCCAGAAGGATGCCTCCGCAGAATTTGTTGTCTATAAAATACAGCTTTTCATAGGTGTTTTTTGATCTGTCATATACTTCCATAGTCTTATAAACCTTTTCAGGATCCTTGCCATTGTCCCCTACGGCAAACAACGTGGTACCCATTCCGCTAAATGCATTGGAAGGAACGAATGCTTCGTATTTGTATTCGTCCCCTACAGCATTGATGCCCGCAGCTTTCCCCATTTCTACAGCCTGCCCCCAGATCGCGTAATTAACACCTTTGTATTCTGCACAATCACCGCAAGCATAAATATCCTTTGCATTGGTCTCCATCTTTTCATTGACGATAATAGACCGTCCCGTTTCAATTCCGATATCCTTCGCGAGATCAATGTTCTGTTTTACTCCCGTGGACAGAATAACCATATCGCCTTCAACAACAGTACCGTCTGATAGCTTCACGCCGGTTACCTTTCCGCCTCCTGTGATTTCCTCTATTCCCAGATTGTTGATAACTTTGATCCCAGATTTTTCTGTTGCTTCCCTCAGCAATTCAGAGCCTCTCGCATCCAATTGTTTTCCCATGATATTGGCAGATTTTTCAATTACCGTAACATCTAAACCTGCTTTTTTCAACTCCCATGCAGCCTCCAGCCCCAAAACTCCGCCGCCTATCACAACAGCTTTTGTGATTTGCTTTAAGAACATCTGTATTTTTTTGACCCCTGCCATGTTACGGATAGCAAAAACTCCCTCTTGGCCGGCGCCTTTGATTGGCGGTATAAACGATTCGGCGCCTGTTGCGAGTATCAATTTATCAAAGCTTTTTGTTTCGCCGTTTTCAAGCAACAACTCCTTAGATTCCTTTTTGATCTCTTTTACTTCCACACCTAGAGTAAGTGTTATATTGTTTTCTCTATACCATTCCTCCGGTTTAATGTATAATTCAACTGGATTAAGATCGGACAGAATACCCTTCGTCAGCATTGGGCGATTATATCCAATCACGTTCTCACGAGATATCATTTCTATACTGCACTTTTTATTTCGCTTTCTTATTTCTTCACTTGCGGTTGTTCCTGCGGCTCCATTTCCTATGATGATAAAGCGCTCTGCCTTTTCGGATGTAAATCCCGCATCAGCTGCTGCTATCTCTTCAAACTGATCCGGTCCTACGCCGCAAACCGGACATACATCAGGAGGTGTATCTCCTTCGGCAACATGCCCGCAAACGAGGCACTGCCAATTTCTCACAAGTTTTATCATTATATAAATACCTTGTATAATGATTTTGACATTATACATTTTTCCTTTCTAAATATTGGCACGTTACACCTGTTTCACATTTAAAAAACTTATTAGGGGAATATATCTATCCCCCTAATACTATTTCATTTTTATAATTATACCATGTATTAGAATTTAAAAACAGGTAAAAATTATTCCTCATATTTATAAAACATGTTTCAATGAATGCTGGTTTGTGCATAATAATTATTAAGTTTTGTTGCATATGCAACACATCCCTGGTTTTGTATGTGATATGATCACATCAGAAATAGAATTTGAATTAAAATAGCAGTAATAGAGAGTAGGGATAAAAATGAATAATAAAATAATGAAAAACATCGAAACATCAAAGGTTCAAGCATTGACAGATCTGGTTGCCTATCAGGATGGACAGGTTGTCAGTAAGACGCTTGTACAGAATCCAAATGTGAGCTTAACCCTATTTTCCTTTGATAAAGGAGAAGAAATCAGCACTCATTCTTCCCATGGCGATGCAATGGTTTATGTGATAGACGGCCAAGCGGAAATTACCATCGGCGGCGAAAAATTCAACGTTAAAGCAGGAGAAACTATCGTGATGCCGGCTGAGATACCCCATGCAGTCTATGCGCAGGAGCAAATGAAGTTTATGCTGACCGTAGTCTTCTAGGGTGCTTCGGGCATGTATGATTCTGCTCTTACACAGATATAATATCATTACAGAACATTATTCAGGAGGATGAAGTATGAAAGCAACAATTGATCGAACCGGCTGTATAGGATGCGGGCTTTGCCCAGACATTTGTCCAGAGGTATTTCAAATGGCTGATGACGGTTTGGCGGAAGTAATTGCAGCTGAGATTCCTACCGATGCGGAAGGCAACGCACAAGAAGCCGCCGAAAGCTGCCCCGTTTCCGTGATCGTTGTGGAATAAGTTGAAACGTTGAAACAACGTTGAAACATAGTTTATTATTTATTGCAATTATTGTAATGAAAAAGGGAAGCTGTTGCCATATGTTGTCGTATTATGTGAACTTATATCTATCCGTCCACAGTTACTTTTCAACAGCTAAAATCCATTATATTTTAAGGATTGTATCCTTTTTCCACATATTTCTATAAATCGTATACAATTAAATTCACATCTGCCTGTGCATAACTAAAACGAGCCTGAACATAGCCTTTTCAATAGTTACATTTTCATTTTTCCAAAATTCTACAATATTAATCCACAGGCGGCGACACTTTTTATCGGGGTAAGCCAGAGACCGAGATGATTGGCTAAGAGACTTGGCAGCCAATCATCTCTCGGTCTCTGGCTTACCCAAATTCTCAAATGCCGGCAAAACCGCCAATAAAAAGCTTGCATTTTTTTTGGCTTTAAGATAATATTTATTAGTGTGACAATGGATTTGGTTGTTGTCACCTTTTCCATTTATAGCTCAGTGCGTGTGTTTGCGGGTGTAGTTCAATGGCAGAACACCAGCTTCCCAAGCTGGATACGAGGGTTCGATTCCCTTCACCCGCTCCAAATTTAGACGTCACCTTTGGGACAATCTCAGAGGGCAGGAACCCCCCTAGTTTTTAGGGGGGTTCTTATTGTTTCGGGCAAAATATTATTATTCCTTCAGCCCCTTTTTGGCAAGACCCAAAGCCCTCAGCCTTGGCGTCTTCTTATATTGATGCTCCTGCATTTTGATTAATATATCGTCTAAAGCGGAAACCGCCTCCAATAAAAATGTGCCCTTATTGAGCATGACGCATTCTACTCTCCCTCCCATGGCGGCATCAGTAATTTCCGCCCTTGTGGGGATTCCTGTTTTTACCATGCTGTCCAATACCTGGGTCGCCCAGATGACCGGCACGTGTGCCGCCTCGCAAATCCACAATATTTCCTCCTGAAGCTCAGCCAGCCTCAAATATCCGGTTTCAACAGCCAAATCCCCCCGCGCGATCATCACGCAAACGGGGTTTTTGCTCGCCGCCGCTACAATGATCTCAGGAAGGTTATCCACTCCCTGAATGGTTTCTATTTTCGCCATAATAGGGATTTCCGCAGCCCAAATCCTTTGCCGAAAGCGTGCTGATCATTGCGTTTGAATTAGGAAAATTCAGACCCTTTTCCGCCTTCATGCGTATTCCTTTTTTATCGGAAACCTTATTCACTTCGAGAATGACTCCATCGTTAACGATTTTGGAAACGGAGCACTCGATCGTTCCATCATCGATCAGCACCGGATCTCCTATTTTAAGCATGGGAATCACTTCGGGAATACCGCCTTCGCAGACAATATCCATGCCGTGAAAATTGTTGATCACAGGGCTGCCTGTGAAAAGAAAGGAATCACCCTGATTCACAACCGGGTTGCTCAGAGAAGATGTCAGTCTTATTATCCGTGACTTTGGTCCGGCAATATCCATGAGAACCTTACAGCTTAATCCCAGCTTTTTTTCAGCTGCCCTGATATTATTGATCGTTTTTTCCCAGATTTCCTCGTTGTCGTGGGCGCAGTTGATTCTCGCAATGTTCATGCCATGCGAAATCAGATTATATACCAGCTTCTTATCCTCCGCGGCATCGAAAGGAAGAGTAACCATGATCGAGGAATGCCTCTTTTTATTCAGCGCGCCGAATATTCTTTCCGAGTTTTTATCGAGTATTTCCTTGCCGTAAAAGAAGGAACTGCGATCTGGATATTCAATTTTAGGAACATTTCCATTGACCATGCCGCTGAGCAAAAATATAACGGCATCAAGATTCCAATGTCACGGAGAGCTATGCAGCCGTCACGCACAACGGCTCCACCAACTACTACCCGGTGCTGACCGACGTTTCGGGAAATAAATATGCGGAAGTCAACGCAACGAGCTTTTCCACCTTTGAAATGAGCTTTACCAACTCTTCAAATGACGGCAACAACGACAACAGGGGTGGCGGCGGAGGCGGAGGCGGAGGTACAGCTGCGTCTTCTTCCGAAGCTTCCGTCACCAAGGGTGACGTCACAACAGTCACCACGGAAATCAAACCCTCTTCAACCGGCACGTCTGCCACGGCCACAGTAACTGAGGCAACCATGACCAAGGCGATAGACGCCGCGCTGGAAGCGGCGGCCAAAAGCAACACCTCGGCGAATATAAACCTTGTTGTGAACGCGTCAGAAAGAGCGACAGAAGTTAAAACGACAATTCCGGCGGTCTCCGTCAGCAAACTGGCAGGCTCAGACGCATCTCTTACGGTTACGACACCGGTGGGTGCGGTGACCTTTGACGGCGATGCGCTGGCAAGCATCGGCAAGGCGGCCGCAGGCACAAATGTTACAATTTCCGTAGCTGATGTTGCAAAAGAAAAACTGACTCAGGAGCAGCAGGCACTTGTAGGTGACCGTCCTGTGATCGATCTGTCCGTGATGTCGAACGGCAGCCTGATCTCCGATTTCGGAGGCGGCAGCGCCGCGGTCAGTATCCCGTATACGCTTGCGGAAGGCGAAAGTGCGGACAGTATCGTTGTGTGGCATCTCGCGGACGATGGTACACTGACGCCGGTTGATTGCAGTTATAAGGACGGTATGCTGGCTTTCAAAACCGATCACTTTTCTCAATATGTGCTTGCTTATTTCCCGTTCGGTGATTTAAGCGGCGGAGAGTGGTATTATGAGAATGTGGCTTATGCCTATACAAACGGTTTGATGGACGGCGTTGGAAACAAGCGTTTTAACCCTTCCGGCACAACGACAAGGGGCATGGTCGTGACCATCCTGTGGAGGCTTGAAGGCTCGCCTGTCCCGACAATGCATAGCTTCGCCGACGTAGCAGACGGAATGTGGTACGCTGATGCAATAAGCTGGGCGGCGGTAAACGGTATTGCCGAAGGATATGGCGGGAAATTCAATCCCGAAGCCGCTATCACCCGTGAGCAAACGGCGGCAATCATCTACCGCTACGCGGCATACAAAGGATACGATTTAAGCGGTCTGAGCGATCTTACATCCTTTACCGATACGGACGATGTATCTGATTGGGCTGGAAACGCCATGAAATGGGCGGTAAAAAGCAAGCTTTTAAGCGGCATGGGAAATAATAAGCTCGATCCGAAAGGCAGCGCCCATCGTGCACAAGTCGCAGCCATTCTTCAGAGATTCATTGAAAACACAACCATGTGATCCCCTATCTGCTCCATATTGTAACAGTATAAAAAAACTCCGCCGAGGCTTTTCAGCTAAAGCGGAGTTTTTGCTGTGGCAGCTTAATCGATCTTCGCGATATTCTTTGCCAGTTCTTTTTTGTGTTCAAAATTCCCCAGCCTCTGGATCATAATCCTCTGGGCCTGGGGTGAACCGGCTCCGTGCATGGATTCGGTGCGGTAACCGACAGCGCCTGTACCCAGGGTCAGGTTCTCGATCAGCCGTAAGATACGGAGCCTATGCTCGGTGGGGACGGAATCGACACCTTTCAGGTATTTTTCGACATAGTGCCCCACAGCTTCGCTTCTGTAATCCTTTTCCGACGGTTGGGTGACCATAAGCCCTCCCGCGATGTCCTCCGCCAGGCGGCACATTTCGTAAGGAAATCTCGTTACATTCTGCTTGCATACGTTAGCCAGCAGCAGGTCGATGAGGTAAGCACCGGAAGGAGTTGGCGCCCCTTCATAAGAGCAGGCCAAAGCTGCGGAATAGATAGTCTCGTTCAAATGGGTCATTTCAATGAGCTTGTCCTTGATATGGGAGGTCTTGGCAACGCCGTTGTAATCGGCGGCAAGAGCGGCAGCCCCGATAAGCACGTCACCTACGCCAGCCTTACATGCGTAGCTGGGTCTGTGGTGGCCGGCAAACCGCTCCACCAGCATCCCGACAAATTCCGTCTCACCGTCCAAAAATACCCTCTCGTTGGGAACAAATACATTATCGAAGACAACGAGAGCTTCATGACCTCCAAACCTGCTGTTGCCAACATCGATCTCCGAGCCCTCCAGCTTTCTTGTATCGCATGACTGACGGCCGTAGATGATGGTGATTCCCGGAGAGTCGGTAGGAACCGTAAAGGAAACGGCGTAATCCTTGTCCTCCGGTTTCATTGCTATGGTAGGCATGCAAAGGACTTCATGGGAGTTCACGATTCCCGTCTGGTGCGCTTTGCAGCCGTTCACAACTATACCGTCAGGCCTTCTCTCCACGACTCTCAGGTACAGGTCCGGATCTTTCTGAGCGCTGGGGGATAACCCGCGGTCTCCCTTTACATCAGTCATGGCGCCGTCCACTATAAGGTCGTTCTCCTGCACATAGGCAAGGAACTTATTGAACCGCTCCTGATAGTCGGTACCATACTTTTTATCGATTTCATATGCAGTACTGTAAACCGCGTTGAAAGCGTCCTGTCCTACGCAGCGCTGAAAGCAGCAGGCCGTTTTCTGACCCAGCATCCTCTGCCGCTTTACCTTTTTTACCAGATCGCCGGTGCTCTGGAACACGTGGTTGAACAGGTTTATTTTCTGTCCTGTGATATGTGATTTTACTGTCATCAAATCCTCATACAGCGGATCCAGCGCCAAATCGTAGGTCATGGCTACGGCATTCATGGATGGTATAATGATCGGGTGGCTCACAGGCGATTCCACCTTTTCACCAAACATATAGACATTTAAATTCAGTTTTCTGAGGCTCTCAATATATTCTTTTCCGTTTTTTAACATTTCGTAATTCTCCTTTCGGTTTATTCCAGTAACATTTGATGAATACCGGACGCCCGGTACCGCCGCAGGCATCTGTCTTTGGCGGGTTTTCGGTGCTTCATATGCATTATTTATACCCTGCAAATTTAAATTTACACTTTTAGCATTCTGTAAAAAGTTTACATCTGCTTGCCTATTTTTGCCAATTCAGTTTCCTGCAAAAAAAAACGGGTTGAAAAATTCATTTCTCCAACCTGTTTTTCTCCGTATTATATGTCCCGAGGCCCAGGATCCCATCAGTTATCAATCTCTGCCCATGAGGTTTTTCAGACCGATATTTCCTATCAGGCCTCCCTCTCCGCTGTTGCTTCCGCTGCTGCCTTTCTTGCTCGCGGCAATAACGCGATTGGCAAACCGGCTGAAAGAACACTGGCGTGAGAAATACGACGCACGGGAAGCGGCTAATGCTGCAAATTTAAGCCCGAACCATTTTCAGCGGCTTTTTAAAAAACACGCCGGAATTACGTCTCGGGACTACTATATGAGCGTCAAGATACGAAAACTACAGGAGCACTTAAAGGATGAAAGCCTTTCCATTTCCGAAGCCTTTTCGGAGTGCGGCATTGATTATCACGGGTATTTTGCCGGATTGTTCAGAAAAAAGGTCGGCATGTCGCCGACTCAGTACCGCAGGATGTTAAAAGAAGAAAAAACTAAATAGTAGCGGAAAAAGAGATATATGCTAAAATACATATATCTCTTTTTTATGGCTTATTTCATTGTCATTTCCCTGTATTGCGCAGGAGTAACTCCCACGCGATTTTTAAAAATACCGAAAATCTGCCCTGTATATTCCAGTCCGCAGGCGTCAAAGGATTCTTTCACTGTGAAATTCGGATCGCGCAGCTTTTCCATCAGATTCTCAATTTTGAGATTTTTTGGCGTTATGCCCATATCGCTTTTAAACACGCGGATAAAATGAGAAGGGCTCAGATTCGCCGCTTTTGCCGTCTCTTTTAAATCGAACTTCTTGTCCCAGTGATTATCGAGGTATTCTATTGCTTTTGAGATGCCGGCCTTTCCCTTGTATACCCTTCTGGGGGTGATGAACATGAGCACAACATGGGACACCTCGCCGTGCTCATCAAAAATGGGAAAGCCCGTCACGTCCTGATACATGGCATCGACATCGATGCTGTCCGTTTGATAAGCCTCCCGAATCGATTTTATGGGAACTTTTATATTTCTAATCGTATATGCGCCCCTGCCTCCGAATATTTCTTTTATAAATTGCAAAGCGCCCATTTTCTCCACTTCCGGGTCCTTGAAGATATTATATTTCCCGACGACCATGTCACGGCTTGGGATATCAAAGTCGTTCAGGAAGGCGCGGTTAATCGACGCCTGAAGCATATTGATCCTGTCCTTGCTTAATTCGTGGTTATTTTCCGGATTTTCCATGGTTGGGACCAGTCCTCATTCTCTATGAAACCATCGCAGATACGGGCAAGAAAATTATATCATACAGCAAATCTGACCGCAAGATGGAGTTGCGTATCCGAAATGCTGCCGGTAAAAAACTATGACAAAGCCACAGATTCCCTTCTTCGACAATCTGCGGCCCGTGAATTATCTCAAATAATCGTTTGGGTCAATTGCAACTCCGTCTTTTAATACTTCAAAATGTAAATGCGAAGATTCCAGGCTTTCAAATAAGGCTGAGCTTCCAACTCCGCTTATGGGCTGTCCCTTTTTTACGACATCGCCCTCTCCAATCATTTTAGCTGTACTAAGATTGCAGTATCTGGTAACCAATCCATTTCCGTGTGATATTTCTATGGTTGTCCCAAGTTTGTCGTCATTATAGACTTTTGTAATTGTTCCGTCACCGGCGGCTAAAACCTTAGTATCCGCGGGAGCCTCAATATCAATTCCACTATGAACAACAAACTGGTCCAGCGTTTGAGAATAAATCGGTTCTTTTAAAGAAAATCCCTTTGTAATCTTACCTTCCAATGGCATAGCAAAGGAACCCGCACTTTGCTGCTCATTTGTTCCATTCTGATCCGTTTGATCCTGCTTTTGTTTAGTACTGTCAACGGTAGGCACAGGCTTAACCACATCCTGCTCATTATCGATTATACCATTGTCCTCCTGTGCAATATTGATATTATCTTTGCCATCAAGGTCAAGCTGGCTAAAATTTGATCTCATTGAGAATATTGAAGCAATAGCAATCACGCAGAAACATAAAACAAGTGCAACAGCAACTTTATCATTTGGTTTTTTTTTCACTCGCATATTAAACACCTCCAACAGTATTATTTCCTTCTTTCTGAAAATTCATACTGTCAGAGATTACTAATCATTTTTATTTATAATTTTCTATACAATGGGGTTAGGCTTAAGCAAAAACAACAGACAGGCTATATGTATTGTTTTCTCAAATAAGTAAAACGTAAAGAGGAGACAGAATCGCCGTCAGAGTGCCTGCAATAGCCATAGCAAGGCTGCTCATGGCACCTTCCACTTCTCCCTCCTTAAAAGCTCTTACTGTTCCAATCGCATGGCTCATACTGCCCAGGGCAATCCCTTTTGCAACTTCATTCTTTATTTTCATCAGTTTTAGTATTTCCGGACCGAGAATGCCGCCGAATATTCCTGTAATAACTACTAAAGAAACTGTCAAAAACGGCATCCCTCCGATTATACCCGAGACTTCGATGGCAATCGGATTTGTCGCACTCTTTGGGAGCATGGAAACCAAAATTTGATTATTTGTACCAATCAGCTTACCAATGAGTATAAGTGAGCCCATAGTAGCCAGAGTTCCGGCTGTAATTCCCGCCAGAATCGGAAAAGCATGCTTTTTCATAACATGAATATTCCGATAAAGAGGCACTGCAAGCACAACTGCAGTGAGAGGCAAAATATAATTCAGCACCATGTTTTGATCATTATATACTTCAAAAGGAATATCTGCAAAAATTAAAAAGGCAATAATAATCAATGAGGATGTAAGAATTGGTTGCAGTATTGTCAGCTTTGTTTTTTCAAATATTGCATATCCGATCCAATAGCACCCTATTGTCAAAAGCATACCTGAAATAGGATTCATACTGAAGAATTCACTTAATATCATTGCCGCCCAAACCTTTCTTCTCTGCTAATAATTGCTTCTTATCCATGATACGGATTATGAGCTGCGTAGTCATGCCTGCTGCAAATAAGCCTATGATGATACTTAAAATCAAAGGCACAATGATGTAAAAAAACTGATTTCCTATCAAATTAAAATATTGAACTATTCCGACTGTTGGCGCCACAAAAAATATTGCCAAGTATTTAATAATAAAATCACTGACTTTATCTACATGCTTTTCCTTAACGATACCAATACACATAGCAGTAAAGAGGATAATAAGACCAGCAACATTAGAAGGTATTGGCAAATGAAAAACTACTGATATGGAATAACCGATGAAAAGTGCTGCCAATATTATGAAAAACTGTTTTATAACCATAAATACCTCCAGATATTTATTAAATAGTATACCACAATTGATTATATACCCTACTATCATTTATATAAATGGGAATAATAAATAAATATACACAAAGGTTGAATCAATGAAAATGTTTGCAAATCCTTAATAACGTGTTATAATACTCCCATTATACAAAAAAAGAAGGTGATAATGATATGTCAAATTACAAGATGGCGGAGGCTAATCATAGAATCATTCCAACGGAAGACAAAATATTTGGTATCAATCAGTCAGCTAAAAAAATGGCTGCGGAAATAGGTGCAGATAAGGTTGTTAACGCGACCATAGGCTCCCTTCTTGATAATGATGGAAACCTGGTTATCCTTTCCTCTGTTGTTGAAGTCCTAAAAAGTTTAACTCCGAATGATTATGCAGAATATGCACCGATTACAGGAACTCCCGATTTTATTAAGGCGATAAACCGGGCAGCTTTTGGCAGCTATGTACCAAATGCATATACAGCAACTGTAGCTACTCCCGGCGGTACGGGTGCAATACGCAATACGATACAGAATTATTCAAAGAGAGGAGATCAGGTTCTGACTTCCGATTGGTATTGGGCTCCTTACAACACTATTGCACAGGATATTGAAAGAACCATTGCAACTTTTACCCTGACAGACGATAAAGGGAAGTTCAACGCGGTTTCATTTGAAAGCAAGATAAATGAGCTTCTCTCCAAACAGGATGGTCTGGTTATACTTTTAAATACTCCCGCGCATAATCCGACAGGTTACAGCTTAGATCTGGAAGATTGGAATAATGTTATTAGAGTAACAAAGAACGCTGTGGCTGACGGAAAAAAGAAATTGACACTGCTCGTTGATGTCGCATACCTAGATTATGCCGGAGATGAAGAAGAAAACAGAAAGTTTTTCCCATTGCTTGAGGGACTTCCTGAAAATATACTTGTAGTCATTACATACAGTCTGTCTAAAAGCTATACTATGTACGGCATGAGGAGCGGCGCCATGATTTGTATGACTGGAAATAAGGAAATCGCAGATGAGTTTAAAACAGTATGCTCCTTCTCAGCAAGAGGCACCTGGTCAAACTGCAATAGAGCAGCAATGGCAACACTTTCGCATATTTATGCTGATAATAACTTACTGTCAAAAGTGACGAAAGAAAGGCAACAGTATTGCAAAACGCTGTTGCAACGGGGTAAATCATTCCAGGAAGCCGCAAATGAAGTATCCTTGAACATGGTTCCTTTTGTTGCGGGATTTTTCGTAACCGTTCGCTGTGAAAATGCGGAAGCTGTTGGACTTGAACTGCAAAAACAAGGCATATTTACAGTGCCGGTAGGTAAAGGATTACGAGTCTCTATTGCTTCCATACCAGAAGAGAAATGCAAAAGCCTCCCTCCGCTCATATCACAAGCAATCAAAAATGTTAACGGATAGAGGTTAAAAATGTAAAAAAAGAATGGGCATCATTTGATGCCTTTTATTGAATGGTAGCCACACCCGGCACAAAAGGCTGTGAACAGCAACGCCTTGGCAGAGGCGCACGGTGATCATATGGAGCGGGAGAAGCAAACACTTAGACCTGCACCTTACAGTAGTTTATTTTCTTTCCTGAAGCCCGAAACTTATCCTCGTACTCAGTAGTTACTTTCTTTGCATCCAGCTCCGTGCTATGCAAATCCCTGCTAAATTCAAGGCATTTCATACCCTGGTTATTAAATTCATCAAGTGCAAAGAAAAATAAGCCGTCATTGTCAGTTTTAAATTCTATAAAGCCGTCTTTTTTAAGAACAGTTCGGTAACCCTCCAGATAGCTGCTATGGGTCAGCCTGCGTTTGGAATGCCTGTCCTTAGGCCAGGGATCACTAAAATTAAGGTAAATGCCAGAAAGCTCGTTTCCCTCAAAGTATTCGTTTGAATCCTTAATATATTCCTTTACGAATACAATGTTTTTCGAATCCTTCTGCGCAGCTTTTTCTAAAGCTCTGAGGATGATGCTGCCCCTTCCTTCAAATGCAATATAATTATTATCTGGATAAAGCAAAGCCATTGTAAGTATAAATTGCCCTTTGCCGCAGCCCAGCTCAGTATAAATATTATTTTTGTTATTAAAAAGCTGCTGCCATTTTCCTTTCCATCTCTGTGGCTCTTTAATCAAGTATTGATTATGCTCAGAAAGTCTTTCTTCTTCGTTCTTAATTTTTCTTTGACGCACAACATTATCCTTTGATTCATCATTCGATAACAATGACTATAACTTCCCCCGGGGTATACAAGTCATATAAAAATTTTGCATGGGAGGTATAATTTCGTACACACTTGTGGGATAACGGCACTGTGCCAATCGTTTCAGAATACTCGACCTTTCCCGGATCGGTACGCGTTCCGTCAGCGTTGTATATATAATTGATACCCACTCCGTGGACGTATGCTCCGCCGGCAAATCTGATGGTATAAGGCGCATAGCCCTGTATAATGTATGTTCCATCTTTATAATAATAGAATTTGTCGCGTTTTTCCATGGCATAAAAATAGCCCAGCGGTGTAAGCTGATGATATTTCCCTGTTTTTCCTGTCGTAGCCAGCGTATAAGAGATGACCTTCCATTCCCGTTCTATCTTTTCAAATACAACTTCATTTTGATTTGCCCTGTCGATTACGATCGTCTTATTGATAGCGATTACCGCAGGCGGTGCAACAACATACTTATTTGGAACGTAATATACACTTTCATCTTTAACCAATGCTACTTTGGTATATTGAGAATCCGCCGACAATATCCTCACAAGTGTTCCGTCTCCCAGATAATCGAATTCGTTCAAATTGCTTGTATCAAAGTATCCCGGAGCACTTTGACTTCTTATGCCGCCGTTCTTATCCAGGTCCCCTCCCTGATATTTGGGAGCATGACCCTTTATATTATGATAGTTATCAATATAAGTTAGGGAGCCCTTAGCTGAGGCTTTCTCTGCTTTCAGAATTGCTTCATGCATCTTATCAAACTCAAATACTCTTTTTGTCGCCGAATCAATGTCTAAAAAACCGAATAACTGCTGCTCTCCTTCATTCCAGGTGACATGATACCATTTCGTTTCATTTTCAACGGTTTCTATGTAGCTTAATTTTTCATTTTTAGAAGCATGCTTCAATATCGGCTCTTCCTGTGAAGGACCTTTTCTTATGTTGGCTGTATCATTTTCTATCAATAGGTATGTATAGGTGAGCGGATATTTATCATACTTTAATTGAAAGGCCACATTCGGCTCGGTCGTTTCACTCGTCACATCTTTAGGGTCATCATCTTTTTCAATGTCCGATTTTGTGCTTTCTTTATCACTGTCAACTATATTGTTTTCAAGAGAATCCGCCTGATTATTTACTGCCAATATGGACTCATTTACATCCGGTCCGATAATGATAAGCAATAACAGTATGGAAAGAAGCACCATGATTGAAATGATAAGTCTACAATTATTCCCCATGATTTCACTATATAATCTCTTTCTAACAAATTTTTCCTCCCGATTGGAGGTATTTCCCTTTTAGCTGCAATAAGTTCGCAATCAATTTTTTCACGAATTATGCGGCTGGTAACAGTATATGAAATTTGAGCTACATTAGTGCAGCTCAAATATTTTTTTATATTTTTTTAAATATTGTAATAACGGATACCCTATGCCGTAACATGCGATCAATTCTCCTAAAGCTACCCACAATATACAGGCGAAAAGCGGCATTGGCACAGCATAAGCGTAATAGAGCATGCTTCCGATAACAATACCGTTGGCGATAACCGGAGGCAGGGGAACCAAAAAGGACTTTTTCCTCAAAAGATATGACCCAACCGCTGCAATAAGGGTTGCACCGCTCCCAAGAACCATATCCAGAATTCCATAGGGACTAATCATGTTTGAAACCAGGCAACCGACAAACAGCCCCGGGATAGCGGCAGGAGTGTAGTACGGCAAAATAGTAAGCGCCTCCGATACTCTTACCTGCATTATGCCATAACTGAATGGCATCAACACAATGGTCAGGGCTGAATATGCCGCAGCAATGACTGCCGCTTGCAGTAAGTATTTGGTATTTCTCATCTTGCGACCTCTCTTTACTAAGCTGACTGTATTAAACTCATCATCAAAAATGATAGAATTCCCTGTGCTTGTGTGATAATGAGTGTCACATACAAAATCATAAGTAATATGGCTGCGGCATCTCTCTTTTTCATCTTCATCCCGTGCATCCTGGTTCTATGACTTCCTCCCCGATAACAGCGTGCTTCCATGGCCATTGCCAGGTCTTGCGCTATGCGGAATGCGCTGATGAACAAGGGAACCAGCAACGGGATCAGGCTTTTAGCTCTCCTCATGATATTTCCGCTTTCAAAATCAGCCCCTCTAGCCATCTGCGCCTTCATAATCTTGTCAGTTTCCTCCATAAGTGTTGGAATAAAACGAAGTGCAATGGTCATCATCATTGCCAGTTCATGAGAAGGCAATCCGAATTTTTGCAATGGACTTAGAAGCTTCTCTATGCCATCAGTCAATTGTATAGGTTTTGTGATAAGTGTCAGCAGCGAAGAGCCTATGATAAGAAGAACCAGTCTGGTCCCCATAAAAAAAGCATTGCGTATTCCTTCTTTTGTTATCGTCAGAAAGCCGATTTCTATGAGAGAAGTACCCTTTGTCATAAACATATTAATGACAAAGGTAAAGATTATTATAAAAAAAATTGGCTTTAATCCCTTTAAGATAAAACTTAGCGGCACTTTTGAAATGCCAATTATCAAACCCAGTGTAATAAGTACGGTAATATAGCCCCAAAAATCACGAATTAAAAAAAGTGAAACAATATAGATAAAGGTCCATATAATCTTGATTCTGGCGTCAAGCCTGTGAAACCACGAGTCGCCCGGATAATATTGTCCTAATGTAATATCACGTATCATTTGTCAATCTTCCCATCAATATGTTTTCAGTATACTATACAGCTCTTCTTCTGCTTCATCGATATTTAATATGCCTTCAGAAACCGGAATCCTCCTTTTTCTGAGTTCATTCATGAGATATGCAGAAAGAGGCAAGCCCAGTCCGAGAGACTCCAGATAATCTGCCTGACTAAATACTTCGGCAGGCGTTCCTGCCATCGCAAGCTTTCCTTTGTCCAGAACAAGAATCTTATTTGTAAGCCTGGCGATATCATCCATGTTATGTGATACTATGATAATTGTAGTATTTCTGGCAGAATGGATTATCTGGATCATTTGGAGAATATCTGCATGAGATTTGGGATCCAGCCCTGCTGTAGGCTCGTCAAGGATTAGAATTTCAGGCTCCATAGCTATTACTCCCGCAATTGCAACCCTCCGCTTCTGTCCTCCGGATAGTTCAAAAGGAGAGCGCCGGTCAATTTCTTCATAGTCTAAACCAACCAATTTGATGGCTGTTTTAACCCTTCTATCGGTTTCTTCCTGTGTGAGACCAAGGTTTAAGGGTCCAAAAGCAACATCCTTATAAATGGTTTCCTCAAAAAGCTGGTATTCAGGATATTGAAATACCAAGCCTATCCTGCGTCTTATATCGCTCATCTTGACTTCGCCGCTTGTTATATCGATACCATCAATCAAGATACTCCCCGATTTCGGTTTCAATAAACCGTTTAAATGCTGTATCAAAGTTGATTTACCGGAACCGGTATGACCAATAACTCCGACAAACTCACCTTTTTCGATTTCAAAACTAACATCCTTAAGGGATACTGATTCATACGGCATTCCTTCGCTATAAATATGATTTAAATTCTTTACTTGAATTTGCATGCGATATAATCCACCATTTCCTCTATACTAATGATATTCTTCGGTATATCAATGCCCCGATTTCTAAGCCTTTCTGCTATTTCGACAATAAACGGCACATCCAGACCCAGCTCCTTGATTTTTTTTGCATTAGCGAACACCGCAGCCGGAGCGCCATCAATAGCGACCTTACCTGCATCCATAATGATTACCCGTTCCGCCCTTGTCGTTTCCTCCATGAAATGGGTTATGAGAATCACGGTAATCCCTTCATTATGAAGCCTTTCTATGATTTCCATTACCTCGTACCTTCCATGTGGGTCCAGCATGGCGGTAGGTTCATCCAGAATGATACATTCCGGTTTCATAGCAATTACACCTGCTATGGCAATTCTCTGCTTTTGTCCGCCTGATAAAAGATGAGGCGCTTTTTTTCTTTCTTCATACATGTTGACCGCACAAAGGGAGTTATCAACCCGTTTCCTTATTTCTGCAGGCTCAACTCCCAAATTTTCAGGTCCAAATGCTACATCATCTTCAACAATGGAGGATACCAGCTGATTATCTGGGTTCTGAAACACCATTCCCGCGGTTTGACGAATTTCCCATAGTTTTGTTTCATCCGTTGTATTAAAGCCCTTTACATAAACAGCCCCGCTACTGGGTAGCAGCAAGGCGTTAATATTCTTTGCAAGAGTGGATTTTCCGGATCCATTGCTGCCAATGATTGCTATAAAGCTCCCTTTTTTGATTTTAATGTTTACATTATCCAGTGCCTTAATGGGCTCAAGCTTTTCTTCTCTTTCATATTCAAATACTAGATCTTCTATGCTGATAATGTGGTTCATCTATTGTGTAACTCTCTTTCTTGATTCCAATACCAGCCAATTGCAGGTATCAAAGAATAGTTTGCTTTCAATTTTATCATTGTAATTCATTTTAAATTGAATGCTGTTCAGGTATGAAAAATACTCCTTTAAAGCCCATGCCGTAGTCGAATCGGGATATTGGTTGATAAAGGTCTTATATGCCAGTTTTGCGTCTTCCGAGAAAACGCTTGTCTTGTAGTCAAAGATAGGGGTCCCGTTGGTTCCCATTAACATCGCATTCATATAGTTTCCGTATATCCATTTGAAATCCTCTTTTATCAGCTCAACATCTCTGTTTTCCTTAATATATAATTCTATATTATGTGTTTTTTGTGCAAGCTCCGCCCAACTCTTCATTAGAACAGTATCCTCCGCCAGTGGTGATTCCTGTTCTTCAGCCATTATTTGATAGAGTCCTGTCAGTGCCGGATCTATATAACCCTCATAGCGTGCTCCCCATTCGTTGTAATCGATACCATCCTTGTCAAAATTAAGGATATAATGCTCCATCTCATGTACCATATATGTTGCACGCTCTTCATCCAGTTTGGAGAGATATTGATTCAGATACTCCAGGGCCTCATCGATACTCTCCTCCGAAGCCGGTTTTTCCAGTATCTCTAAAAAATTGTTTTGAATCTCCTTCTGGTTGGGGTTGCATCCTGTTAAGGCTATTAAAATAAATAATGCTATCAAGAAAATCGAACATGCCCTTTTCATTTAATACCTCCATTTAACATATATGCTCTTCTGCTTTGCAGTTATAACGCTTGCAGGGGATATCCCCACTGCCGGTGAAATTAAGTTGTACACTCCGCCTAAAGAGGCGGGGGATGTCTTTACTCTATTATAAACTAATGAAATAATTATACATTATTAAGATGCACAGTACAACTCAAACGATAAAAAGACCCTCTAAAAAGAGTGTAGGATTACAATACATGTGTTACATCTAATTTAAAAAATAAATACAGAAAACCGCCAAATGTGTTATGTTTAAAGTTACCACACAAAAAACATTCACTTTTAAGGAGGTTTTCCGTATGGCAAGTATAACACAAGATATGAAATATCGTCTATCACTAATAAATTATTCCCAAAGGTATGG
>JAQWBM010000072.1 GCA_028706405.1 Eubacteriales bacterium | reverse complement strand
GGACACAAAGGTTTGTATACCTAATCAGTAAAAGCGTAATGAAAAGCCAGAGCAGTCTGTTATGATCCTCTGGCTTTTTCATTAAATTAATTTGTACCCGCACCCGCCGTTTATTTATATAGTGGATGATCACCACAAAGCTCTTTTACGATTTTTTTAGCCTTCTCTTTTGAGCCTGGATCTTCCGGGTTGTTTAACACCAATCCAATGGCTTCCACCGCCTTGGCGATTTCTTGCTCTTTGAAGCCCCGGGTAGTCATTGCCGGCGTCCCAAGACGTATTCCGCTTGTAATAAATGGTCCGTTCGGGTCATTAGGAGTGGAATTTTTATTAGTCGTGATCCCCGCCTCATCAAGAAGCTTTTCCGCATCTTTTCCGGTGATATTTTTATTAGTGAGATTGACAAGAAGCAAATGATTGTCAGTCCCGCCTGATACCAATTTAAAGTCACTTGCCAGCAATTCCTTTGCCATCACTTGCGCATTTAAAACTACCTGTCTTTGATAATCAATAAAATCAGGCTGAGAAGCTTCCTTAAAACATACAGCCTTGCCAGCTATGATGTGCATTAAGGGACCGCCTTGTATTCCCGGGAATATCGCCTTATCGATCTGTTTTGCAAACTCCTCTTTACAAAGAATCGTTCCGCCTCTGGGACCCCTAAGGGTTTTGTGGGTCGTCGTGGTCACTATATGTGAATGCTCTACGGGATTTGGATGAAGCCCTGCGGCGGTTATACCCGCAAAATGAGCCATATCCACCATCAGCAAGGCGCCCGCTTCATCAGCGATTTCCCTGAATTTATCCGCTTCAATGATTCTCGGATACGCGCTGGCACCCGCAACGATCATTTTCGGTTTATGCTCCAGCGCAAGCCTTCTGACCTGATCAAAATCGATTCTTTCAGTCTCTGTATCTACTCCATAGGAGATGAAACGATAGTATTTTCCTGATATATTAACGGGGCTTCCGTGGGTCAAATGTCCTCCGTTTGATAAATCCATACCCAGCACGGTGTCGCCCGGCTCCAACAGTGCAAAATATACCGCCGTATTGGCGCTGGCGCCTGAATGTGGCTGGACATTGGCATGCTCCGCATGAAACAGCTCTTTAACGCGCTGAATGGCCAGATATTCCGCTTCATCCACATGCTCACAGCCGCCGTAATACCTCTTTCCGGGATAACCTTCCGCATATTTATTTGTAAGAGCGCTGCCACATGCTTCCATTACTGCCTTACTGGTGAAATTTTCCGATGCGATCAATTCAATTTTATTCTCCTGTCTTGCCATTTCTCTTTTTATGATGGCGCTAATTTCAGGATCAGACTTGTCCATATGGTTAAAATACATTATTTGTCCCCTTTCGTCATAATGTAACATTATATAAAGAATAATCATTAATATCAAGTTTATTTCTAATGCATACCCAGAAAATTATCAGCTGTGATATCCCTGCAACTGTTACAATAAATCTGACAGCAACCTCGATATGGATTCCTTGAATTTTATTGTCACCGATCTCTCGCTGTAAAGCTTTGCTGTGAGCTCATGGCAGCTCGACATATCAGTTTCAAAGATCGCTTCCATCTTGTATACCTCTGATGCGTCATATATAAAAGCGTTTGTCTCAAAATTCAAACGAAAGCTCCTGATGTCAAAATTTGCGGAGCCTATGGATGCAACCTCACCGTCAACACATATTGTCTTTGCATGTAAAAAACCATCATCATAAATATATATCCTCGCCCCGTGATCGATCAGAATGCCTGCGTAATAGTAGGTCGCCCAATAGACAAACATATGGTCCGGCTTACAAGGAATCATTATTTTCACATCCACCCCGCATAGTACGGCCATCTTTAAAGCTTCCAGAATACTGGCATCCGGTACGAAATAAGGGGTCTGTATGTAGATGTTCTTTTTTGCGGATGAAATCATTTTTAAATAGCCCTGCTTGATTTCCTCTTTTGAGGATTCAGGACCGCAGGAAACGATATGGATTCCTGTAGTTCCTGCAGTTTCAGGAGACGGCTGACCAAAATAAGCCTGAGATAATAAAACTTTCTCTTTTGAAGCAAATCGCCAATCTAATATAAAGCGGGCATTCATATCTTGAACAGCGGACCCTATTATCCTCAAATGTGTGTCTCTCCAATAGCCAAATTTCTTCTTGTCGCCTATATACTCGTTTCCCACATTAAATCCGCCTAAATATCCGATCGTTCCGTCAATTATGACCAGCTTTCTATGATTTCTATAATTAAGCTTCAGGTTAAGATCTTTGATAAGAGGCGGGAAGAAAAATGCATATTTTCCACCGGCTTGTTTAAATTTAGCTAAAGTTTTATGAGATATTTGCCTGCTGCCCATGGCATCGATCAAAAATCTGACTTCAATACCTTCCCGGGCTTTTTCTGTCAATATATCGATCAATCGTCTTCCCATGCTGTCATTTTTCACAATGAAATACATAATGTTAATCATTCTTTTTGCATTTTTTATATCGCTGAAAAGGCTGTCAAATTTATGCCTGCCATCTGTAAGTACAGAAATTTTATTATCTTGCGTCAAAAAGGCTTCACTGTAAGTTTGATGAAGACGTATCATATCCTGCCACTTTTTAGACTCCGGATTGCTAAATTCGAATTCCCCCTTATTGATCAAAGTATTCTGCTCCTCTAGGGATGAATTGATCATGGATTCTTCGTGTGTTGACATCCGGAAGATGCGCTGTCTGGCAATATTTTGCGAAAACAAAAAATAAAAAATAATCCCTACCACTGGGACCAGGAACAAAATCATGATCCATGCTAGAGTTGATGAGGGGTTTTTCCTTTCAAGAAATATAATTGTGAATGCTATGACAATATTGACCAGAAATAGCACCGAAATTATATTTGACATGCTTAACCATTGAAAGTAGAGCATTCTATACTTAATCCTTCCGCTTATCTTATGATTGTATTAGGTAACATGAAGTATTCGTTCTCTACCCGGAAATAAGCGCGCCAAGTTTTTCTTCCAAAACGGACTGCGGTAATGCACCGGAGAATCTTTCCTTGATTTCACCGTCTTTAATAAATAACATTGTTGGGATACTCATAACCTTATTGGCAATAGCCAGCTTACGCTGCTCATCAATATTGATTTTGACAATCTTTGCTTTATCCTCATATTTCGCGGCTAAGGTTTCTAAAATTGGTCCAACCATCTGACATGGTCCGCACCAGTCTGCATAAAAATCTACCAGAACAGGAACTTCCGAACTTATAACTTCGCTTTCATAGGTTTCCTCTGTTACATAAATAATATCCTTCATGACCTACCTCCCATTATTTTATCTTTATATTATGACTCTGCAGCGACATTCTTTGCTTCGTTGTTTAACTAATTTTTCAGTTTACTACGATTTCGCATTATTTTGCCTATCAGGTTATGTGCCTCAAAAATGGCATCACGATGCGCTTTTTATAATTATACCACCAGCAATGCTCTATAAACAATATTTTTTAATTCTGTTTCCTTCCAGCCGCTGTAACAGCATCCTGTCATTATCGATTTCAAAATGCGCTATAAGCTTTTCCACGGTCATTTTCTCACGTTCTTCCGCATAAATATCCATGACGATTTTTCCGTCTTTCATCAGAATTGTACGATTTCCATGTGCCAATGCTGCCTTCATGTTATGTGTTATCATCAGCGTACAAAGATTCGGCGTTTTAGAAAACTCATCGGTAAGAGCAAGCACTTTCTTTGCTGCGCTTGGGTCTAACGCCGCAATATGTTCATCAAGAAGCAACAGCTTAGGTTCGGAAATAACCGCCATAAAAAGCGTCAATGCTTGTCGCTGCCCGCCTGACAGCAGCTTGGATTTCTGTTTCATTCTGTTTTCGAGACCCATATCAAGGAGAGCCAGCTTTTCCCGGAATAAATCACGCTCTTTCTTATTTAATCCGCGCTGCAATCCTATACTCTTGTTCTTTGTGCTTGCAATTGCAAGGTTTTCTTCTATGGTCATGTCAAAAGCAGTGCCTTTCAGCGGATCCTGAAATACGCGGCCAATGAATTTTGAACGTTTGTATTCCGGCAGTTTGATTAAGTTGGTCTCATCAAGCATGATACTTCCTGAGTCAATGCTATACACGCCCGATATACAATTGAGCAAAGTTGATTTTCCCGCGCCATTGCTGCCAATAATTGTGATAAAATCACCTTTATTTACTGTCAGACTTAAATCATCGATAGCCAGCTTTTCATTTATGCTGCCTTTTCCAAATGTTTTTCTGATTCGTTCAATTTTCAGCATTTTTTTTACCACCTTTCTGAAACAAGGCGGGGATCGAGAACTTTTCGCCCAGCACTCCCGTGGACAACGCAATGGTAACGATTACTGCGGATACCAGCTTTAAATCTGTAGATGGCATTCCCAGATTGAAAGCAAAAGCGATTATCATGCGATATAGGATGGCGCCAAGTGAAACTGCAATTAACCTTCTAAGCAGAGATCGGGTTCCGAAAACAGCTTCCCCGATTATTACTGAAGCAAGTCCGACAACCACCATTCCTACTCCCATACCTATATCGGACACTGACTGATACTGGGCAAGAAGACCTCCCGCCAGCCCGATCAGACCGTTTGACAGACCTATTCCAAGCAATCTCATTCTATCACTGTTGATACCTGATGCCCGCACCATTTCCTCATTATCCCCTGTAGCGCGCAGTGCAAAACCTAGCCGTGTTCTGAGAAAATAATAGAAGCAGCCGGTAATCAGAATCAAAATGATGAGACCAAGTATTATAGAGCTGTATTGCGTCTGCACGAGCTCCCCAAAGCTTTTATAGACAGTATCGCTTTTTATTATGGCGATATTTGCTTTGCCTCCCATAATCCTGAGATTGACAGAATATAAGCCTAACATGACCAGGATTCCTGCGAGCAGCGGTTGAATACCGAGCTTCGTGTTCAATAACGCGGTTACAAAGCCGGCTAAACAGCCTGCAATAAAAGCTGCAATGAGAGCCAGCCACGGATTCCCGCCTACACTGCATATCATGGCTGAAACAGCCATACCGGTGACGATACTTCCATCAACTGTAAGATCAGGAGTGCTCAGAGTCCGAAATGACAAGAACACTCCCAATGCCATGACTGAATAAATTAAACCTAATTCTACTGAACCAAGCACTGCCCCAAATGTCATAATTGTATCTCCAAATATTATTCTCCCAAAACGGTTGCATTATCAAGAACAGCCTGTGGAAAAGTTACTCCGATTTGAGCGGCTGTGTTTTTATTGATATAAATTTTCACATCTTTTATAGTCAAAACCGGTATCGTTCCGGGATCTGTTCCATTCAATACTTGTGCTGCCATCTTACCTGTTTCCTGACCTAAAATGGTATAATTGATCCCGTAAGTTGCAAGTCCGCCGTCATTTACCATTGAGTCCGCCCCAACATAAAAAGGGACCCCTGCATCGTTCAGAGTCTGAGATATGATCGGCATGGTTGATGCAACTGTGTTATCTATCGGAGAAAATACAGCATCGCATTTTCCTGCCAGGAAGGTTGCGGATTGCTTCACTTCGCTGGAATTCATAACAGGAGCTTCTACTACGCTCAAACCGTTGGTTTGTGCATATTTCCTCAGATCCTCAATTACCGAAACTGAATTTATTTCACTGCTATTATACAGTGCGCCTATCGTTTGAATATCCGGCGTGATTTCTCTTGCAAGGTCCATAATCATCTCGGCGGAAACCGCATCGGAGGTTCCGGTAATATTTCCTCCGGGTGTGTCTAAGTTTGTTAATATTTTGGCAGACAACGGATCAGTTACTGCGGAGAAAATGATCGGAATCTCAGTCGTTTCACCAAGAGCCGCCTGAGCAGCAGGTGTAGAGATAGCAATTATTAGGTCATAGTTGTTAGATGCAAACTTCTGACAGATTGGCTTCAGATTTGCCTGTTCATTTTGCGCGCTCTGATAATCAACTGTTATGGTCTCCCCATCCACAAAGCCTTCTTCGGCAAGCTGTGTCAGTATTGACGCGCGGATCGTATCCAGGGACGGATGCTCCACAATCTGTACGATACCTACAGTAGGCATGTCTACATCAGAATTGTTCTCTTCCCCATTATCTCCGCATCCTGTAAGCAGAGCGGCAAAAATCAGCATTACGATCAATGCACCCGCTGTACTCTTTTTAAAATTCATCCTTGTTTTCATTTTTTTGTTCTCCTTTTCTTTTTTAATCTTAAAAATATGGTTTTTACGAAAAGGGTTCTCTGCAATTTGCCGGTCAATGCAAACAGAATAAAAAAACACCCATCTCTCATTCAAGGACAAGTGTTAACCTGCGGTACCACCTTGTTTGGTATGCGTATACATACCCTCTTTGCAGAGTGCCATCACACCCTTAGCCTTATAACGCCGGCTTTGCGTCTCAGCTACTTAAAAAAGAATTCTTTCGCTTCGCCCTCAGAGGCCCACTTGCTGTATCTGCATCTGTCCGGCTTCCACCGCCCCGGATTCGCTGTGAGATCGTTTTACAGTTTTACTCCCTCGTCATCAGTTTAAAAACATATTAGCACCGCCTAAAAAAATTGTCAATACTTCTATCTTCAATCCTGTTGTTTTCTCTTTAAAGAAACAAATATTCCCACTGCACAAATAATAGTAAATACGATAAAAGCGATATGCATCGTATCAACGATCTGCCCCGGCTCCGCATCGTTCAGCGTAGCGGTCCCCATCTGCCGTGAAATGATAAATGTCACGATGGCCATACTCATACTGTGTCCGATGGAACGCATGGTCGCAAGAATGGAAGACGCGACACTATAGTCTTTTTTTTCTACACAAGCCATGACCGCATTGGTATTCGGCGATGAGAAAAAGGCGAACCCGACTCCGACCACAATAAGATTGACAATAATCAACGGGAACGGATAGTTTTCCGAGATAAAAATAAAGGAGAAAAGCCCCAAGGCGCAGAGACCCATTCCAAAGGATGCCAGCTTAAACGGCGACACGCGATCCGAAAGCCTTCCGGCATATGGGGAAAGAATAGCCATCACAAGGGGTTGGCTGATAAGAATCAGGCCGGCTATCTGGGAATCAAAGCCCATCACCATCTGTAAATATATGGAAAGCAGATATCCCAGGGCAAAGGTTGCGCCGTAATTCATCAATGCCGCCAAATTTGAGAAAGAGTATCCGATGTTATGGGCAAATAATCTCACCTCTATGATAGGATATGCTGTCTTTAATTCGTGAACGATAAATATTATGAATAGCGTTACCCCCGCAAGAATCAATAGTTTTGCGTAAGCTAACGTGGAGAATGAGGACAACCCGAACATGATCAGGGTAATCATAAGTATATATAGAATATTTCCTACTATGTCCATACCTTGCCCGTTTTTACGGACATTACCTCCCGGCAGTTTTTTTACAGCGATGAAAAATACGAGAATACTGATGACGAAGGTCACGATAAATATTGAACGCCAGCCCAGATAATGATTCAAAAATCCTCCGACAACCGGACCCGCCGATAATCCGATATAAGTGGATGCGATAGAATAGCCCAGGACTTTTCCCCGCTTCTCCGGTGAAAAAGCGCTGATCAGCACCGCTGTGTTCGTGCTGAAAATCATTGCCGCTCCAATCCCCTGAACGATGCGAAGCAACAGGAGAATCCCCATGGATCGGACAAAGGAAGCGCCGCCGGCACAAAGCGCAAAAATAAAAATCCCTGTAACAAGAATCCTTTTTCGTCCGGTCATATCTGCTAGACGGCCAAACGGAACTGCGAAAACGGCTGCTGCAAGAATATAACCGTTTACTATCCACCCAACCATGACGGCGCTTGCATTAAATTCGCCTCCTATGGCAGGGATCGATAGATTCAGCGCGCTTCCGGTAAAGGTAGTAATGAAGGCTGTAATGATGACCACAAGGATAGTCAAAAATTGTGTGTTCTTTGCTGTGATTTCTTTGTTCATATTTTTCCTTTATCCTTTTTAATATCTTGCTTTCTATAGTATATGACTTTTATAGGGAATAAATCAAGTAAAATAAAGAATGGTTTCACAAGGAACCACTCCGGAGAAGAAATGAGTCAATATATCGGTTTTTCATCCGTTTATGTCTGCGCTTGCCGCCGTTTTGATGATGTCCGCTTCTCCCTTAGAATACGCGGATAACGGAAGCTTCTGCCTGAGGCAGATAGATCATGATCATCGGACCTTCCTTTCTTTCACCGCAAAGCTTTTGACCCAGGGACTTGACGCACCGGTCGACCAGTTTATTGACGTAAAATCTTCATAGGACGCTTCCCTGAGATCAGGAGTCATTACCGCATACTGCCATGCCCCGTTTCTCATCTGTACGGCTTCAGCCCATGAGTTCACCGCCCCCAGGCTGTCTTTCGGCGCTAATGCCCGCTCCAGACCGGAGATTTGGACGCTCTGG